>JAAWGY010000241.1 GCA_022795575.1 Angelakisella sp.
AGCAGAATGCGAAGCAGCTGATATTTTTTAGACATAGAATGATCCTTTGGCACAATCATTTTATACTTACCTGTAAGGTGTAAGCTCTTTTACTATAATCGGAACATTTCTGGTTTTAACGAAATTCCGGATAGGGGTAGGTCTTCTGGATGTGTTCCTCCAGAAAGGGAACGATGCTTTCTCCCGGGGAACGAAACCACCGGACCGGATGGGGATCCTGATGGTCCTTGATTTGGGCCCCGTCACCGAAGGTATAGCTTTTAACGTCGCCGTCCTGGTAGAGATAAACTTCGATGCCGCCGCCCATATACGCAAGGTCGATATCATCGGCGTAAAACTCCAGGTGGTCGATGCAGTCCAGCACCACCGCAACGTCCGCCGGGTCTGTGATGATTCCACGGCCAACAACATTGCCATAGTACACTTTTTCGATCACCACAGTCGTTTCAGCCACGAAAGGCGTTTTTTCCAAGTCTGCCCTTTGCAGCTGAACAAGGAGCAGAAATAGAACAATATTCATTAGTAGTGAACCAATGCAGCATAGTCGAAATATTTTTTTCATAATAATATCCTTTTACGGGGTATCCACAACCACAAAGCTTCGAGACCATTTCACTATCATGGTACTGGCTGTCAAACGGTATTCATTTTTCAATTATATCACACAAACCTGTAAAATCAAGCACTTGTCATAAGATGATAAATAACATTTTACACACCGTATTATCAAAAAACAATCACATTTTCCTCCCCAATTCATTATCATCCTCGATTCCCCCAGCATTTATGCCGAATACGAGCCCCGCCGCCTGTGAGAAATCCTTCCTCTTTTTCTGCCAAACGCTTGCAAAATCCGTCTGGCCGGACTATAATAAAGATATACACATCCCACAAGGTCTAAACACAAGGAGGCTCCTTTTATGAATATCCAGACACTGCACCCCGCCCCCGGCCAGATGGCCCCTGATCAGCGCACCGCTCCGGCGGTCTCCGACGCCGCCGTTAACGCCCTTACCGGAGCCGACGAGGCCCCGGGCATCACTGCCGCCGAAAAGACCCCCGGCCCCGGCGAAAGCGGCATCCAGGGGGAGCTGCGGGACCGCTACGCCCCGGAGGAGCGGGGCGGCAAGGCGGGCCTTTACCGCATGACCAAGGACGAGGAGGGCAACCCCACCGTGGAGTTCGACGACCCCCGGAGTGAGGAGAAGGCCCCCGTGGAGGAAAAGCCCGCCCCGGAGCAGGAGGCCCCCAAGGAGGAGGAAGCGAAGGAGGCCGAGGAAGCCAAGGAGAGCAAGACCGTCACCAACACCGACCGGGTGGACCGGGAGCTCCAGCAGCTGCGGGAGCAGGTGGAGGACCTGGAGCGGCAGCTCCGCCTGGCCAACGGCGAGGAGGCAGGCAAGCTCACCGACCAGCTGAACCTGCTGAAAATCGAGCTGCGCATCAAGGACAACGACACCTACCGCCGGGCCAACGCCCAAATCAGCACGGTCTGATTATTCCCAGGAAATGCCGCCGGGTTGTTCCGGCTTAACAAAAAAGTCCGCCATTGGCGGACTTTTTTTGATGGCCGGAGAGGAGGGAATTTCCCCTCTCCGGCCATGGCTTTTGGTGTTCACCACCGTTTTGGAACCGCATAGTGCCACACAAGCGCTTCTCCTGCACCCCTGGGCCGGCGCTCTCTGTCCCGTGCGCCGCCGGAGGACGGACCGGCGCCCTCTGCGGGGAGGAAGCGCCGCCGACGGCCCCCCGGAAGGGGAGCGCACCGGCGGCGTGTTGGAAGCTCCCGGAGCGGCGGTCAGGCCTGCTTGCTGTACTGGATGGCGATCTGTGCCGCCACCCGGGCGTTGTTGTACGCCAGCTGGAGGTTGGAGGCAAGCGAAACCCCCTTGGTGTAATCCTTGATGTGGGCCAGCAGGAAGGGTGTGGTGGCCTTGCCGTGGATGCCCTCCGCCTTGGCGGCGTCCAGCGCCTTGTTGATGACCGCCTCCATCTCGTTGTAGTCCAGCTCGTACTCCTTGGGGATGGGGTTGGCGATGACGAATCCACCTGCCAGCCCCAGGTCCCATTTGGTCCGCAGGATCTTGGCGGCGGTAGCGGCGTCGGGGACGTTAAAATCCACCTGGCAGCCGCTCTTGCGGCAGTAGAAGGCGGGGAAATCGTCGGTGTCCATCCCCAGCACCGGTACACCCATAGTCTCCAGATACTCCAGGGTTTTGGGGATATCCAGCAGCGACTTGGCCCCGGCGCAGACCACGGCAACGTCGGTGCGGGCCAGCTCCTGGAGGTCAGCGGAGATGTCAAAGGTGGTTTCCGCCCCGCGGTGCACCCCGCCGATGCCCCCGGTGGCAAAAACCCGGATACCCGCCATCCCGGCCAGCATCATGGTTGTGGCAACGGTGGTGGCGCCGGTTTTGCCGGTGGCCAGGTAGACCGCCACGTCCCGGCGGCTCACCTTGCCCACGGTGGGATCCTTGCACATCAGCTCCAGCTCATCGGTGGTAAGGCCCACCTTCAGCTTGCCGCCGATGATGGCGGTGGTGGCGGGGATGGCACCCTCCCCCCGGATGATCTCCTCCACCTTGTGGGAAAACTCCCAGTTTTCCGGGTAGGGCATCCCGTGGGAAAGGATGGTGGATTCCAGGGCAACCACCGGCTTGCCGGCCCGGATGGCCTCGGCGATCTCGGGGGCGACAGAAAGATACTTTTCGATGTTCATGGCAGCAATCTCCTTTTTCTCTCAATGTTTGAACCGTATTCATAACCGGAAGACACAGGCAGGAGAGGGGATTTTTCCAACGGCCCAACAGCCGCCTGGGGTGCAGTAACGTGGCCGGGTGGGAAAAGACCTTGCCTGACTGCGTCAAACGGTTGTAAATACAGGTTCTTTATCTCTTAAGAGCCTATGAAGGACCTCCCGGCGTGCCGAAGGGTTTTACACAGGCCCTAAGCGTCACAGCTCTTTTACCGCGATTTTGTCCTGCTCCATCAGGGCCAGGACCTTTTCGGCGCTGATGCCGGGGTTGATGGTGCGCTGGTGGGCGATGGCCATCCGGGAGGCGGCCACCGCAAAGGGCAGGGCCTTTTCCGGCTGCCAGCCCTGGAGGTGGGCGTAGACCAGCCCCCCCATAAAGGCGTCCCCTGCCCCGGTGGCGTTGACCACCCGGGCCATGGGCTCCCCCCAGGCCCGCAGGCAGCGGCCCTCCCGGTCCCGGTAGTAAACCCCTTCCTTGCCCAGGCTCACCACCACCTGACGGACGCCCTGGTCCAGCATCCGCCGGAGGGCCTCGTCCAGGTCCTGGCGGCAGGTGATGGACATCCCGGCGATGATCTCCGCCTCCAGCAGGTTGGGCTTGAGGGTGTGGAGCCCCTGGAGCCGCCCCACCAGCTTTTTGGCATAGGCGGTGCTGACCGGGTCCACAAAGACGGGGGCTTCCGGCCCGTAGGCGGCGGCAAGGTAATCCAGCACCTCCTCCGGCAGGCCGCAATCGGCCACAATGGCCCCCGCCCCTCGCAGGATGCCGTTCTTCCCCTTGAGGAAATCCACCGAGAGCTTTTGCAGCACCCGCATATCCGACATGGCCACCACCATCTCCCCGCTGTCATCGTGGAGGGAGAGGTAGGTGGAGGAGCTTTCCCCCTCCGCCACCATAAAGTGGGCGGTGTCGATCCCCGCCGCCTGGCACTCCCGGCGGATCTTTTCGCCGTAGACATCGTCCCCCACCGAGGTAATCAGCTTGACAGGGGCCCCCATCCGGGCGGCGTTCTCGCAGATATTGTGGGTAACACCCCCCACCGACATACCGATGAACCCCGGGTTGGAATCCTCCATCACAATGGGCGCCCGGCTGCGGCCCATCAGGTCGATGTTGGCCGCCCCCACGCCGGCGATATAGGGCTCCTCCTGGTCCCGCAGGACATAGCCCTTGCCCAGGATATGGCCTTTCTTGCTAAGATTTGTCAGGTGCACCCCTACCGAGGAGCGGGTGATGCCCAAGGCCCTTGCCAGCTCCCCCTGGGAGAGCATGGGATCCTGCCGCAGCAGGTCCATAATCTGCCGTTCCCGTTCTGTCATGGGGGTTTCCTCCTTTGCCCACTGTTTCGTCTTTTGCTTATATATTAAGCATATGCTTATATTATACCTTTTTTCTCTTCGCCGCAAGATGTGTTTTTTACAAAAATTCGGTTAAGCTTTTGGTGGTTTCGCCAATGGCACCATTGCTTCGGTCTTAGAACCTGTATTCACAACCGTCTGACGCCGTCAGGCCAGGTCTTTTCCCGCCCTGCCGCGTTACTGCGCCCGCAGGCGCGTCCAGGCGCAACCGC
>JAAWGY010000242.1 GCA_022795575.1 Angelakisella sp.
CGAACAGCTCCTTCCACCGCCGCTCCCGGCTGGGGTTTTCAAAGCTACCGTTTTTCACCATGGCCAGCAGCTCAAAGTAATCCCGCCAGCAGGCGGCCCAAATCTTGTCCAGCTCGTGGTTCAGCCGGTCCAGGGGCTGGCCCAGCCGCAGGATCTCCCGGATGCTATCGATGCCGGGGAAGGCCGCGCCGGAAAGGTACTGGTAGTCCTTGGACTGGCTGCGGATGCCGTAGACGATGGCCAGCTCCCGCAAAAACCGCTGGGAAAGCTGGGCTCCGTTCTTGACCTCCTTTTCCACAAAGTCCAGCAGGGCGGCGGGAAAGCCGTCCTCCCGCTGGGCGGCCAGAAAGACCGGGGAGGAGAAGTACTCCCGCCACAGCTTTTTGTCGCTGCGCTTTTTGTCGTCCTGCCAAACCTCCCGGAAGGCGGCCATCACCGGGGCCTGGCGGAACAGCTCCGCCTGCCCCTCGGCGGTGGCCTCCCGGAGCCAGGCGGGCTCCGGGCCGGCGCCCGGGCGCTGGATGGGGGAGACCCGGGCCTCGGTACGGGGGCGGCGTCCGCCGCCGGAGGAGGCGGGGCGCTGGACCGGCCCGGCAAAGGAGCCGCCGGTGGCTACCCCTTTTTTGGGCACCGCCTTGTTGCCCAGGGCGTTGTATTTTTTGGCCGGGGGCGGGGTGGCCCCGCCTCCGGCGCTGATGGTGGACTGCCGGGGGGCGGTGCGGGCGTAGGCCAGGGCCTGCTGGTAGGCGTCATGCACCCGCTGGAATTCTTCCGGCTGCTCCTCCGGGTGGTACCGGCGGGCGGCGACGGCGTAGGCCCGGCGGATGGCCGCCACGTCCCGGGTGGGCTCCAGCCCAAGCACTCTCCATGCGTTCATCGGCTGTCATCCTCCCAGGAATCGGGGAGGTCCAGGTCAAAGACGCCGTCCTCCCGGTATTTTTCCAGCTTTTCCAGCTGGGCCTTCATCCAGGCCCGCTCCCGGTGGCGGCGGGCGGGGCCGGCGGATTTATCCTCGGTCATCCCCCGGTACAGGTCCAGCAGCCGGGAGATCTCCTTGCGCAGCTGGCCGGTGGATTCGGCAAAGATCCGCTCCGCCGTGGCCAGCAGCAGCTGCTCCTCCTCGCTCTGGTCCAGCTGGCCCCGGATGGCGGCCAGCTCCTGGAGCTTCTGTTCCAGCTCCTCCTCGCTGAGGTGGAGGCTGGGGTTGACCACGTAGGCGGTCTTTTTGCGGGAGGTGGAGGGGTTTTCCACATCCACCTGGAGCACCCCGTTGATGTCGTAGGTGAAGGTGGTTTTTACCCACTGCTTGCCGGCGGGCTCCGGGGGGACGGTGATCAGCACCTCCCCCAGCTTCAGGTTATCCCGGGCGTAGTACTCCTCCCCCTGTAGGATATCCACCCGGATCTTCTCCTGGTTATCCCGGGTGGTGTAGAAGCGGTCGCTGCGGCTCACCGGCAGCACGCTGTTGCGCTCGATCATCACCGACATATGGGGGTTCTGGTCCTTGTCATCGTTGACCACCGAGGTCCCCAGGGTAAAGGGGCAGACGTCGGTCATCACCACGTCCTTGATCTCGCCGCTGCGCTCCTTGATGCCGGCGCAGATGCCCACCCCCCGGGCCACGATGGTGTCCGGGTCGTCCAACTTAAGGGGGGGCTTGCCGAAGAGGGAGGCGATGAAGTCCGGCAGGATGGCCAGCTTGGAGGAGCCCCCCACCAGGATGACGTGGTCGATCTCCGAGATGCTGCGGCCGCTGTCCCGGATGGCCCGGGCCAGCACCTTCTTCATCCGGTCGAAGATATCCTCGCAGAGCTTGGCCAGCAGCTCCCGGGTGAGGGTGAGGGTGTAGGAGCTGCCGTCGGGGCCGGGGAGGAACATGGCGGCCATAGAGGACCAGGCCAAGGTGCACTTGCACCGCTCGGCCTGCCGCAGCAGCACCGCCTGCTGCTCCAGGCTAAGGACGTTTTGGGGGATCTGGTTGTAGGCGCAGAAATACCGGGCGATGGCCTCGTCCACGTCGTTGCCCCCCAGGCGGTTGTCCCCGGCGATGGCGGTGATCTCGATGACATTCTCGAAGCACTCCACCACCGAGACATCCAGGGTGCCACCGCCGAAGTCGAAGACGATAAGGCAGGCGTCCTCCTCCCCGTGGGCCAGGCGGTAGGCCAGGGCGGCGGCGGAGGGCTCGTTGATGATCCGCTCGGTGTGCAGCCCCGCCAGCTGGGCGGCCAGCTTGGTGGCGGAGCGCTGGTTATCGTTAAAGTAGGCGGGGACGCTGATCACCGCCTCGGTGACAGGCTCCCCCAGGGCCTCCTCGGCGTCCCGGCGGAGCTTTTCCAGCACCAGGGCGGAAAGCTCCGGGGGGGTAAAGGTGCGGCCCCCCAGGGCAAAGGTCTTGTGGGTGCCCATCCACCGCTTAAAGGAGGAGGCGGTGTTCTCCGGGTTGGTGATGAGCTGTTCCCGGGCCACTGCCCCCACCGTCAGGCTGCCGTTTTCGTCCAGGCACACCACGCTGGGGGTCAGCAGCTCCCCCAGGGAGTTCTTCACCAGCTCCGGCTTGCCGTCCCTCCAGACGCAGGCCAGGGAGTTGGTGGTCCCCAGATCGATGCCAAGAATCGCCATAATATCCTACCTCCTATCGATTGGCTTTGCCGGCGGCCCGGGTCCCATCTCCCGGGCGGGCGGCAAGGAATAACACCACGGCGGCAATGGCATCTGCCGCCGGGATCAGCAAAAGGATGGTGTAAACCAGCGCCGGGGCAATCCCCCGCTCCCCCCGCCGCACCCCGTCCCATACAAAGGCGGCAAGGCAGGCAGAGGGGCCAAGGCCGGTCAGGTAGAGCCAGCCCAGCCAGAGGGCCCCGAAGAAGCCGACACCCACAAGGCCCGCCGGGCCCAGCAACGCCCCAAAGGCCACCGCCCCTGCCGCCATCGCCAGCAGGATGGATAGGAGGGTGACGCCCTGGAAGAGGCTCAGCGCCAGCTTGCCCCAAAAGGCCGGGTACAGCAGCAGGCGGCCCTCCCCGGCAAAAGTCATATACACCCCATAGAGGACGCCTGCCACAGAGAGGACCGCCGCCCCCAGCATACAGCCGCCGTAGAGGGCGGCGGAGAAATCGATCCCGGCGGCGGGGTCGGCAGGATCCAGCACCCACCAGGCAAGGGTGAGGCCCCCAAAACAGAACAGCTCCCCCAGGGGAAGGATCCAGCGGAGGGGGTGCTTTTTCCCGGATGCTGTCATTTCCTCCACCCCCCTGTCAGCCGCTGCCACAGCCCCGGCTCCTCCCAGGTAAGCTGCTTTGCCACGTCGCCGGGGAGGCAGACCGAAGTATCCTCCCGGTCGGTGAGGGTTACGGTTCCGTCCGGCCAGCAGCTGCACCGGATATAAAACCCCAGGAAGGGGTATTCCCGGCTCCACAGCTCCAGGGCGCGGCTCTCCCGTTTATCCGGGTCCAGGTTGTCGGGCACGGGGGGTGTTTCGGTGGTGCCGTTCCAGCAGTCGAAGAGGGCGGCTATGAGGGCTTCATCGGTAAACTCGCAGGTGATCACCGATCCTTTGCCGAGGATGCCGCCCTGGGCGTAGGTCCGGAGGGTTCCGCGGTCGAAGTCCGTGGCGGACTGCGGAAGGGTGAGGGTGTATCCCTCCTTTAGAAAGCTGTGCTGGTAGACAGGGCCGAAGCGGAAGGATTCGGCCACGTTAAAGAGAAAACGCTGCTCCTCGTCCCCCTGGACGGTAAAAACAGAATCCGGCCCCAGCAGGGCCACCCGCTGCCCCGGTTGGGCGGAGCGGTTCCAGCGGCCGGTGTGGTTGCTGCCGATGATTTCGGAGGGGATCCGGTTATAGCGGGTTCCGTCCAAGAGGATGTACTCCTGGCCGGTGTCATCGGTGAGCAGTTCCACCTCTGGCAGGCCGGCGGTATTGGGTGGGGAGGTGCAGGCGGCCAGCAGCAGGAGAAGGGTAGTGATGATTGGCAGGAAACGGCTCCGGCGCACGGGATCGCCTCCTTTTGGGGTTTTCGCAAACCAACAGGGCAGACTGTTTTTTATTATAGCACGCCGGGAGGTTACTTTCAAGCGGTGTTGGCTGGGAATTCGGGGGTTGGTGGTTGGAAGGCGGTCTGCCGCCCAGGCTGTACCTGGCCGGTACGGCATCTAAAAGTTTCGGTCAAGCCTTTTCAAAGGCTTGCAGGTCCAGGGCAGAGCCCTGGTCGCTCCCCGCAGGGAGCGAAACTCCCCAGGACGGCTATCACAAAA
>JAAWGY010000243.1 GCA_022795575.1 Angelakisella sp.
ACCCGGAAGAGGCCGTGGAGGGCGCCGGAAAGCTCGTGGCGGTGCACCAGCCCCAGCTCCCCCACCCGCAGGGGCAGGTCCCGGTAGCTGTGGGGCTCGTTGGCGTAAACCAGCATCCCGCCGGGGCAGTTCATGGGCTTGACGGCGTAGTCCTCCTCGTCGATGACGGTGGTATACATATTCTGCTTGTAGTGGTCCCAGTGGCCGGAGCGCTCCCAAAGGGAGCGGTTGAGGATGATGGGGGTGGAAATCTCCACATAGCCGTACTTTTTGTGCACCTCCCGCCAGTAATCGATGAGGGCGTTTTTCAGCACCATCCCCTTGGGCAGGAAGAAGGGGAAGCCGGGGCCCTCGTCCAGCAGCATAAACAGGCCCAGCTCCTTGCCCAGCTTCCGGTGGTCCCGGCGCTTGGCCTCCTCGATGCGGGCCAGGTAGGCCTCCAGCTCGCTCTTTTTGGGGAAGGCGGTGCCGTAAACCCGGCAGAGCATCTTGTTCTTTTCGCTCCCCCGCCAGTAGGCGCCGGTGGAGGAGGTAAGCTTGATCGCCTTTACCGGGGCGGTGGTCATCAGGTGGGGGCCGGCGCAAAGGTCGGTAAAGTCCCCCTGGCGGTAAAAGCTGATCTTCTCCCCCTTGCCGGCGTGCTCCTGGATCAGCTCCACTTTATAGGGCTGGTCCTCCATCAGCTTCAGGGCCTCCGGGGCGTCCAGCTCAAACCGTTCCAGGGGCAGGTCGGCCTTGACGATGGCGGCCATCTCCTTTTCCAGCTTCTCCAGGTCCTCGGTGGTAAAGGGGGTGGGGAGGTCAAAGTCGTAGTAGAAGCCGTTATCGATGGCGGGGCCGATGGCAAACTTGGCCTCGGGGTAAAGGTGGGTCACAGCCTGGGCCAGGATGTGGGAGGCGGTGTGGTTAAAGGCCCGCTGGCCCTCCTCGTCGGCAAAGGTCAAAATCTCCAGGGCGCAGTCGCGGTCCAGCAGGGCGCGCAGGTCCACCACCTTGCCGTCCACCCGGGCGGCGCAGGCGGCCCGGTAAAGGCCCATGCTCAGGTCCTTTGCCGCCTCGGCGGCGGTAACGGGATGGTCGTACTCCCTTACGGAGCCGTCCTTCAGGGTCAGTTTCATCTTTTTATCCTCCTTGTTGGCGGGGCAAAAAAAGAGCTTCACCCCGCAGCTTTTGCCAGGGTGAAGCTTCGCTCCACGGTTCCACCTGAATTGCGCCCGCCCGGCCGGGGGACGCCTCTTGTACGGCAGGGTAACGCTTTGCCGTGCGGCGGTGTTTGGGCGGCAGGCCGCTTTGCACCGCGCTCAGAAGGCGGTACCCCAAAGCCCCGGCGCTCCCGCCGGGCTTTTCAGCTGCCGCCCGGCTCTCTGTTGGCGCGCGTTGGTTGGGACAGGGGGTCCTTCGTCTACGCTTTGTGGTTATTGTACACAAGATACCACTTTTTCCGCCGGTTGTCAACCGGGAAAAAGCCCCGGGGATACCCCTTTGGGCTGTCAGCTCCCGGTGGAGATAAAGGGCCCGATCTGCCCCGCCACCTGGCTGATGGGCATCGTCTGTAAATAGATCCGCCCGGGGCCGGTGACAACGGTGTTGAACAGCCCCTCGCCGCCGAAGAGGGCGTTCTTTACCCCCGGCACCGACTGGATGTCCATGGAGCAGCTGGCCTCCATCGCCGCCAGGTAGCCGGTATCCACAATGATGGACTGGCCCGCCTGGAGGTAGTATTCCACCACATGGCCGTCGATCTCCAAAAAGGCGGTGCCCCGGCCGGAGATCCGCTGCATAACGAACCCCTCGCCGCCAAAAAAGCCCGCCCCCAGCTTGCGCTGGAAGAAGACCGACAGCTCCACCGTGGGCTCGCTGGCCAAAAAGCCGCTCTTCTGCACCACCAGCTCCCGGCCGGGGGCGATGTCAAACGCCCGGACGCAGCCGGGGAAGCTGGAGGCGAAGGCGATGGTGCCGGGGCCCCCCTGGGCGGTGTAGCGGTTCTGGAACAGGGCCTCCCCGGAGAACATCCGCCCCAGGGCCTTGCCCACGCCGCCGTTGGAGGTGGTTTCCATCTTCATGTTGGGGCTCATCCAGCACATACTGCCCCGCTCGGTTATCATGCTCTCCCCTGCCTCCAGGGTGCAGATCACCACCGGCAGGGTGCCCCCCTCGATGCTGTACTTCATGGGCTGTTCCTCCTTCTTGTTGCAGGGGCTGTACCGGCCGCCGGACTGCGCAGGGCGGTTGGTACAGCCCCGGGAAGCCGTTTGTTACTCGTTTACCTGGATGGAAAGGATCTTGATGTCCTCCAGGGGCTTGTCGTTCTGTGGATCGGTCTTGGCGGCGGCGATGGCGTCCACCACCTCCATCCCCTGGATCACCTGCCCAAAGACGGTGTGCTTGTAGTCCAGGTGGGGGGTGCCGCCCACCTGCTGGTAGCGGTCGATGGCGGGCTGGTAGTCGGCCGCCAGCTCGGCGGGGAGGCCGTTCTTCTGGTAATCGGTGAGCTTCTGGTTCAGCTCGTCCATCAGGGCCTGGGCCTTATCGGCCGGCGCGGTGTTCAGGTCCCACTGGTAGCGGTTGACGGTCCACTGGAGCATCACCGAGGCGGCGTCATCCTGGGTGATGGGGGCGTCGGTCTGGACGATGAAGAACTGGCTGCCGTTGGTGTTGGTGCCGCTGTTGGCCATGGAGAGGGCTCCCCGGAAGTTGTGGAGCTGGTGGGAGAACTCGTCCTCAAAGGCGTCTCCCCAAATGCTGGCGCCCCCCCGGCCGGTGCCGGTGGGGTCCCCGCCCTGGATCATAAAGCCATCGATTACCCGGTGGAAGATGATCCCGTCGTAGTAGCCGTTTTTGGCGTGGGTAAGGAAGTTTTCCACCGCTTTGGGGGCCTGCTCGGGGTAAAGCTGCACGGTAATCTCCCCCATGGTGGTCTTGATGACCGCGGTGGGGCCATTGGCTGGGGCAAGCTGCGGGTTTTCCATATCGACACTACCTCCTTGTGGGGTTTGGGATGACTGGGGCGGCTGGGAGGAGGAGCCCTCCGGGACGCTGCTGGACGGTGGCGCGCTGGAGCCGGCGGCGCTGGAGCCTGCCCCGGGGTTGCCGCCGCAGGCGGCCAGCAGGGCAAGGGTTAGGGCAAGGACCGCGGCGGTGGTTCGTTGGATACGCATGGATACATAGACCTCCGTTTGAATTGGGTATTTTCGGTTATTATAGCACGATAGCGGGGGGAATACAAGCGCCGGCCCCCCTGCGCGCCAAAAAAGGCGCCCGGAAGGCCGAAGCCTTTCCGGGCGCCTTTGTGTTCTTGGTCCGCCGGGCTTGCGCCAGGCAGGCGCTTACTCCTCTACGTAGGCGTACTGGAGGAACCAGTAGCCGTAGGGGCTGTGCCAGCTGCCCTTAAGGGAGGGGCTCTGGAGCCAGAAGTCGTTGTAGTAGGCAACGGGGATGCAGGCGTAGTCCTCCATCATGATCTTCTCGGCATCGTGGAGAGCCTTGAAGTGGTCGCCCTGGTCGGCGCAGCGGGAGTCGTTGATGGCGGTATCGAAGGCGGCGCTGTTGTACTTGCCGTCGTTGTTGCCGTTGGTGGAGTACAGCAGCTCGATGATGTTGGAGGCGTCGTTGTAGTCCATAACCCAGCCGTTCCGGGACATCTCGTAGTCGCCGGCCCGGCGCAGGGGGGTAAAGGAGGCCCACTCAACGCGGTCGATGTTCATGGTGATGCCCAGGACCTCCTTGTAGCAGCTCTGGAGGTACTCGGCAACGGCCACATGGTAGCCGGTGTCGTTGGTGGAGTAGGTGATGACGGGGAAGCCCTCGCCGCCCGGGTAGCCGGCAGCAGCCAGCGCCTCCTGGGCCAGCTTCTTGTTGGCCTCGTAGTCCTCGCTGATGTAGGTCTTGCCGCCGTTGGCAGCAACAGAGTTGTCAAAGAACATCCCGGAGGCGTCGGTAACGCCGGGGCCCACAAAGTTGTAGGCGGGGGTGTAGGTGCCCTGCATGATGACGTTGGCGATGTAGTCGCGGTCGATGGCCAGGTTCAGGGCCTTACGGACGTTGACATCGTTGAAGGGGGCCTTGCGGGTGTTCATGCTCAGGTAGTAGGTGCCCAGGATGGTGTCGACATAGTAGTCGCCGCCGTCCTCAACCTTGGTCAGGCTGGGGATCTCCTCGGTGGGAACGTCCTTGATGAGCTGGGCGGTGCCGCTGTTATAGGCGGCGAAGGAGGCGCTGGAATCCTCCAGCAGCAGGAAGTTGATG
>JAAWGY010000244.1 GCA_022795575.1 Angelakisella sp.
GCTCCCTCCTTCCGGTTGGCCTGATAAGGTGCCTCCGGCGGATCCTATTCCCTGCGGGGGGTTCCCTCCCTTCGGTCGGGTGGAGCCTCCGGCGGATTTTGATTCCCTGCGGGGGGAATGTGGGGGTGCATTTTGGGCTCACCTACCCCTACATCCCCCTACCGCTGAAAGCGCCCCTGCCACTGCTTCAGCGCCTGCCGGAAGCGCTCGGTGTCGGCCAGCCACTCCAGCCAGCGGCGGTAAAACTCCTCAAAGCTGTAGGCCTCCAAAAGATACCCGCCCTCGTTGTCGGTGGTGAAGACACGCCCCCGGTGTTCCCCGTTAAGGGCGATGCCGTAAGCCCACTGACAGCCTCGTGTCCCCAGCGTCAGGAAGCCTCCGGTAAGCCACCAGCCGCCCTCCTCCTCTTCCTCCTTTTCGGGCGGGTCGATGATAAAATACCGCTCCGGATGCTCTGCGTAATGGCTGGGGTTGCCGGTGGCGGAATCGGCCTGGTCCTCCGGTGTCATGGGCCGGGGGGCAAAGGGCCGGGTCAGGCTGCGGCGGTAGCGCTGCCGGTGCGCCTCGGCAAACCGGTCCTCCTGGAAGTAGCCCTCCTTCCAGAAGCTCCGGAAGGGATCGATGCCGTAGTCCGGCCCGGCGCCGCCGTCCCCCACCTGGGTGATGAACCGCCGGTAGTCATTTGGCAGGGTAAAGCCGCAGGCTTCCTCCACCTCCCGGACAAAGGACTCCGGAACGGGGGGATTCAGGCGGTATTGGTGGTGGTCTGCGCCGAACATCTCGCAGTTGGCGTCGATTTGGCGGGCCTGCGTCAGGATACGGGTGATTTTTTCCCGGTGCAGCATGGGTTTTACCTCCATTAAGGTTGGAAGCTGTACAGAACGTTGAGCAGGGTGTTTTGGTAAGCGGTGGTGTAGGCTCTTAGTTTACCAGATTCCGCAGACCTCCACAAGGGGGACCAGCGGCAAAAATCCCGGCAACGACCGCCGCGCCCAACGACGGCCAAAGCGCCCCTCCCCGCACATTTTTATACCCGGAGCATAGGATGGAGCGACGGAGGCCCACGCCGGCGATTTCTCTTTTGGGTGGGCCGCCGCCCCGGGCCTATGGCCGTTTCCCGACAGCCGGTCCAAAATCCCCTGCCGCGCGCCGCCGGAGGAGGTCCCGGCGCGCCGGAGAATCTGGAACAGGTCCCTTAGTGGCCCGGAGGAAGACGAGGTGATACGCTTGACCCTGCTGCAATTGCAGAATATTACCGAAAGCTACCAGGCCGAAAACGGGGAGATCTTCGCCCTGGATAACATCAGCTTTTCTATGGAAAAGGGGGAGTTCCTCAGCATCGTGGGCCCCAGCGGCTGCGGCAAATCCACCCTTCTCTCTATTATCGCCGGGCTGCTCCGCCCCACCTCCGGCGCCGTGCTCTTGGACGGCAAGGAGGTGGCAGGGGTGGAACCCCGCATCGGCTATATGCTCCAAAAGGATAACCTGCTGGAATGGCGCACCATCTGGCGGAACGTGGTGTTTGGCCTGGAGCTGCGCCGCCAGCTGAACAGCGAGACCGCCGCCCGGGCCGAGGGGCTGCTGCGGAGCTACGGCCTGTGGGAGTTCCGGGAAAAGTACCCCAGCCAGCTTTCCGGCGGGATGCGCCAGCGGGCGGCGCTGATCCGCACCCTGGCCACCAGCCCGGAGATTTTGCTGTTAGACGAGGCCTTCTCCGCCCTGGATTACCAAACCCGCCTTACCGTTACCGATGATGTCTACCGCATCCTCCGCCAGGAGGGGATCACCACCCTGATGGTGACGCACGACATCCCGGAAAGCATCAGCATGGGGGACCGGGTGCTGATCCTCACCAGCCGCCCCGCCCGGGTGCGGGAGATGATGGAGATCGACTTCGGCCCGGACCGCACACCCCTCACCTGCCGGGGGGATCCCCGGTTCAGCCGGTACTTTGACCATATCTGGAAGGAGCTGAAGGACGATGACAGCCAAAAGTGACCCGCCCCTTTCCCGGGAGCGGGAGGAGTACCTGCGCAAGCGGGAGCGCCGGCGCAGGTGGGTGCTGGCCTGCCAGTGGGGCTTTTTGCTGCTGGCGGTGGCCCTTTGGGAGGTGCTGGCCCGGGTAGGCGTCATCGACAGCTTTATCCTCAGCCAGCCCAGCCGCATCTGGCGGACCTGGGTATCGATGTTTGGGGAGGGGGAGCTGTGGCTCCACCTGTGGGTGACGGTTTACGAGACGCTGGTGGGCTTCCTTTTGGGGGTGGTGCTGGGGGTGGCCCTGGCGGTGCTGCTGTGGTGGAGCGACTTTATCTCCCGCGTCAGCGAGCCCTACCTGGTGGTGCTCAACAGCCTGCCCAAAATCGCCCTGGGCCCGGTGATTATCATCCTGGTGGGGGCGGGTACCGAGGCGATTATCTTTATGGCCCTGGCCATCTCCCTTATCGTCACGGTGCTGGAAATGCTGGGGGGCTTCCGCCGCACCGATCCCGACGCCATCCGGATGGCCGCCACCTTTGGGGCCACCAAGGGGCAGATCTTCCGCAAAATCGTCTTCCCCAGCAATGTGGGTACCCTCTTCGGCTCGCTGAAGATCAACATCGGCCTTTCGCTGGTGGGGGTTATCGCCGGGGAGTTCTTAGTCTCCAAGGCGGGGCTGGGGTATCTGATCGTCTACGGCGGCCAGGTCTTTAAGCTGGACCTGGTGATGGCCAGCGTCATCATCCTGGCGGTGGTGGCGGCTCTGATGTACCAAGGGGTGGTGCTGCTCCAAAAGCTCACCGCCCATCGTTGGTAGGAGGCCCGCCGGCGGCGCCCGGGGGAGATCCGGGGCGCCGCCGGAGCAGCTTCTATTTTTTAGCAGAAGGGAGCAACCACAAGATGAAACGTATCCTGAGCATCGTTCTTGGCGCCGGGCTGATGCTGGCGGCGCTGGCGGGCTGCGGCGGGGCCGGTGTCCCCGCCAAGGAGAAGGTCCGAGTCTGCGAGGTAACTCACTCGGTCTTTTACGCCCCCCAGTACGCCGCCATCCAGCTGGGTTTTTTTGAGGAGGAGGGCATCGAGATCGAGCTTTCCAACGGCGGCGGGGCGGATAAGGTGATGGCTGCCGTCCTCTCGGACAGTGTGGAGATCGGCTTTGCCGGCCCGGAATCGGCCATCTACGTCTACAACGAGGGCAAGGAGGATTTCCCCCAGGTCTTCGCCCAGATGACCCAGCGGGACGGCTCCTTTTTGGTGGCCCGGGAGCCGGACCCCGGCTTTACCTGGGAGAAGCTCCGGGGCAAGCACGTCCTGCCCGGACGCAAGGGCGGCGTCCCCTACATGGCCCTGGAGTATGTCATCCGTCAAAACGGTCTGGATCCCGCCAAGGACCTGACCATGGATAACTCCATCCAATTTTCCCTGATGACCGGGGCCTTCACCGGCGGCACCGGGGACTACGTCACCATCTTTGAGCCCACGGCCTCGATGCTGGAGGCGGAGGGGAAGGGGTACATTGTGGCGTCGGTGGGGGAGGCCGCCGGAGAGATCCCCTACACCGCCTATTTTGCCAAGAAAAGCTATCTCCAAAAGAACAGCGACCTGATCCGGCGCTTTACCCGGGCGATCTACAAGGGGGAGCAGTGGGTGGCGGAGCACTCCGCCGCCGAGGTGGCCCAGGCCATCGCCCCCGCCTTCCCGGATACCGGCGAGGAGCTGCTGGCGGTGGTGGTCCAGCGGTACAAGGATATCGACGCCTGGTGTACCACCCCCGCCATGAGCGAGGAGTCCTTCAACCTCCTCCAGGAGGTGATGACCCAGGCCGGCGAGCTGGCCCAACAGGCCCCCCACAGCGAGGTGGTCAACAACACTTTTGCCGAGGCGGCGATGAAGTAGCGCGAAATTCCGGCAGAGAAAACCTGCCGCCCGGGGAGCCAGCAGATTTTGGTGGCTTCCCGGGTGGCCGCTTGCATTTTCAGGGGGATGTGGTATATAATAAGGTATTGACAGGAGCGTTAACCCCAAAATATCCCTCGTTTCCCCGGAATCTCAAGCTTTTCTTCAATTTTTTTGAAAAAAAATGAAAAAAGGTGTTGACAAAGGGGTTGCGGCGTGGTATTATAAGTAAGCTGTCCGGAGGGGCGGGGCCCCAAAGACAGCAAGGCACCTTGAAAATTGAACAACATTTAGCTTGAAGAAACCAAGCCCTTTCGTTTTTTAGAGTTTTCGTAAAAAACTTTTGCGGTTCTGTTTTAG
>JAAWGY010000245.1 GCA_022795575.1 Angelakisella sp.
CTGGCCCTGCGGGGGGATAGCCCCCAGCAGCCTTGTTAGGTGGCCGGTTGCGCCCGCTCCCTCCTTCCGGTTGGCCTGACAAGGTGCCTCCGGCGGATCTGATTCCCTGCGGGGGGAATCCCTCCCTTCGGTCGGGTGGAGCCTCCGGCGGATTTCGATTCCCTGCGGGGGAACCCCTCCGTCGACTGCGGGTGCATTTTGGGACCACCAGACTAAAAGCCCTTCCAAACGCCCCGCCTTCCGGCAGTAAACGGGCCTGTATTTCCCGGGAAAACCATCCGTAAGAAAGCCCCACCTTGGAGGAGAACAGAATGATAGAAAAAGACGACTGGCGGCTGCTCCATCAGAATACCGCCCACCTGGAAATGGCCGAGGTCAACCCAACAGACGGAGCGGAAATCCATCAAAACGCACCACATTTGAAGCGGTGTATCTTCTGCTCGGAGCCGGTGCAAAACAGCGCGCACCAATATTGGTATCTCCCCACCGACCTGTCGTGCTGCATCTGTGAGGCCTGCTTTGGGGACTTTAAGACGCTGTTCCGGTGGCGGCAGCTTGACGGATACGACCTGGATTGGGGGGCTCCGCGTTAGGGCACCCCCCTTTCCCGCCCCCCGCCCGGAGTACAGGCTACCACTTGTGCCCTGTCCTTACAATAACGGCGGGGGGCCTGGGGGCCGCAACGGCTTCCTTTGGGGGCGTGGTGGCCAGGGGCGTTCCCTCCCCTGCGGGCGCTGTCAGGGGGTCGGTTAGCAGCGCGGCCAGCGCCGCCCGGTCCAGGCGGTAAAGGGTCCGCTGCCCCTGGCGGCGGCGCTCCACCAGTCCCCCCTGCCACAGCAGCTTCATGTGGTGGGAGAGGGTGGGCTGGCAGATGGGGAGCTGGGCCAGCAGCTGGGTGGCGCTCTGCCAGTCCTCCCCCTGGTCCAGCTGGGCGAGGATGCGGAGGCGGTTGGGATCGGCCAGCAGGGCGAAGCCCGCCGCGATTTCGGCGTAGTTCACAGGGGGCGGCCTCCTTTCATCGACAGAAATCGATATCTTCTTCCGCAAGGAGGATTTCTACGGTAAGGATAACAGAACCATTGATAAAAGTCAATTGATTTTGTGCGGTTGATGGAAAATTTCCCGCCAACTGTGAAAATATCTTGTTAAAAATACCGCAGAGAGGCTGCGGACGGCGGCGTCAAGAATGTTCCGGGGGCAAAGCAAGGGGCGAGACACACCAAAAAGGCCGGAAGCCTTGGGGCTCCCGGCCTTTTGCTGTGTTGTAAAGGGGCCTGCCTACGCCGTCCGGTCCTCAACGATGTGCCCGTCCGAAATGGTGACTACCCGCCGGGCGCTTTCGGCAATCTTGGGGTCGTGGGTGATGAGGATCACCGTGCGCCCCTCCTGCCACAGCCCCCGGAGGATCTCCATCACCTCGCCGCTGGACTTTTTGTCCAGGTTGCCGGTGGGCTCGTCGGCCAGAATCACCGGCGGCGCGGCGGCGATGGCCCGGGCGATGGCCACCCGCTGTTGCTGGCCGCCGGACATCTCCGCCGGGCGGTGGTCCATCCGGTGCCCCAGCCCCACCCTGGTCAGCGCCGCCTGGGAAAGCCGCCGCCGCTCCTCCCGCCCGATTCCCCGGTAGATCAGGGGGAGCTCCACGTTTTCGATGGCGTCCAGGCTGGGGATGAGGTTAAAGCCCTGGAAGATGAAGCCGATCTGGTTGTTGCGGATCTCGGAGAGGTCGTCGTCGCTCATATGGGAGACGTCCTGGCCCCCGATGAAGTACTGGCCGGAGGTGCAGACATCCAGACAGCCCAGCATATTCATCAGGGTGGATTTTCCGGAGCCGGACTGGCCGATGATGGCGACAAACTCCCCCTGGTCGATGGTAAGGGAGACGCCGTCCAGGGCCCGGACCTCGTTTTCCCCGGGATTGTAGATTTTGTAAACGTCCTTTACTTCTATCAGATGTGGCATGACCGCACCGTCCTTTCTATGTACAATACCTTCTCTGATGTATAGAACGATACGGTGGCGGGATGGACTTCACCGGCTGAAAATTTTTCAAAGGGAGCGATCGGAGGCTACCCCGCCTGGACCGAAACAAAAAGGGAGGTCCGGTTGGGCAGACAGCTGGCGACGTCTAAGTCGTTGCGCAAAAAACCGGTGTTGACACAGACCTTGTCCGGACAGTCCGAGGAGAGGAAGCGGATGGCGTGGTCCCGCACCTGGAAGGTGATGGGAAGCCCCGTCTCCTCCAGGATGGTAAACTCCTGGTCCCCGGCGGCGGTGAGGTCGACGGTGCGCACCGTCTGGTCCCCCACCGAGATGGTGGCGATGATCCGCTCCCCTGTCCCCCCCTGGGGCCGGAGCATCCACCCCAGCGCCGCCAGCAGCAGCGCCGCCAAGGCAAGCCAGATCAGCGCCCTTTTCCGTGTATGGGTATCCATTGCGCCCCCTCCTTATTCCGGGTAGGTCATCCGCTCCGGGGTGATGCAGCAAAGGACCTCCTTCAGGTAGCGGCGGGCCAGGTAGTTGGCCATCCCCAAGTTCATATCCAGGTAGTTGCCGCAGTCCTTGGGGGATGCCCCGGGGACCTCCCCCTGATAGTCCCGAATAAAGGTAAACAGCTCCACCATCAGGGGGACGATTTGGGGGGCGGTCCAGTCCCCGGCCAGAAGGAGGTAGAAGCCGGTGCGGCAGCCCATGGGGCCAAAGTAGACCACCCGGGAGCCGTACTCCCGGTGGTTGCGCAAAAAGGTGGCCCCCAGGTGCTCGATGGTGTGGACCTCGGCGGTGTTCATCACCGGCTCCTGGTTGGGCCGGGTCATCCGCAGGTCGAAGGTGGTGACAACGCCATCCCCCACCTGGTCCTTGCGGGAAAGATAGACACCCGGCAGCAGGCGGAGGTGATCGACGGTAAAGCTGGCGATTTTTTCCATAACAATTTCCTCCTATGGTTTGGATGGATTTAGAGTATCCCTTTTTGAGGAAAAAGTCAAGGACAGGCGGTCAGCCGCCCGCCGGCTCCTCCCGGTACATCTGCCAAATGCGGGATTTACAGCCCTGGGTGAGGTGGTAGACTGAATAGTCCCGGCTAAGGGAGCCCTCGATATAGACCATGGTGGTAACAGGGAGGTCCAGCTGGGCCAAAAAGGCCAGGGCGGACCGCCGCTGGAGGCAGTCGGCGGCGGAAAGGTCGGTATCCACCGTCTTTAGCGCCGTCTGCTGGAGCCGGTCCCCCTGCTCCTCGTCCAAAAAGAGGGGGAGGGTCTGGGTGATCATCTCGGCGATGAGCAGGGCAGCGCGGTCGCTGCGCTCCCGCTCCCCGCCCTGGTAGGCAGGGTAGGCGATGATGTCCATCACCCGGCGCCCGGTGAGCTGGTAATGGCCCCGTGGCATGACGATCTGCCGCCCCCGGAGGGGGTAATTCAGGTCCACCGGGAGGTCGTAGTCCATCAGCTCCTGGCAGTCCAGCAAAGCGTCCAGGGAGGACAGATCCAGCCGTGCCCAGCGCTGGATGGGGATATTTAGGTACTGCGCCACCCCCTTTTTGGCGTAGGGCAGGCCGCCCTGGCGGTACATCCGGGCGATGGTGGTCCCCTGGCCCCCGTACTCCAGGTAGGTATCGGGGGGCAGGACACAGATGGCGATTCTGCCCTGGTGGGGGAGGAAGGAGAGGAGGATGTAGGCGTCGGGGTCGGCGTCGGAGGCCTCCGCCGCGGAGACAAGGAGGGTGAGGCGGTCCTCCGGCTGGGGGAGGGCGGCGGTGGGCTTTTCGGCATGGGCGGGGGCCTGGGCCCGGCTGGCAGAGGAGTTGGTGTAGGCCACAAAGCAGATGGAGCCTAAGACAGACATCATGGCCAAAAAGGTGATGCCGAAGGAAACCGAAAAGCCCATAAGCCAGTGGTTGGTAGAACGTTTGATAGCGGACGCCCCCTTTCGGGGGAAAGTATTGGCCGGGAATGGCGGGGTTAAGCAGCGGCTGGAGGAAAGGTTTTGGGCTGGCGGGCCCAAAATGCGCCTGCCGCCACAACCAAACATAGCCACAAACCAGCAAGCAAACCCACCCGCCCATTTCCCCGCCGCCCACAGCGGCCCTACCGGCCGAAGGCCGGAAAACATTCCCCCCGCAGGGAATCAGATCCGCCGGAGGCACCACCCGACCGAAGGGAGGGAATCCCCCCGCAGGGAATCAGATCCGCCGGAGGCACCTTGTCAGGCCAACCGGAAGGAGGGAG
>JAAWGY010000246.1 GCA_022795575.1 Angelakisella sp.
TAGGCCCGTCTGCCCAAAATGCGCCTGCCTCCAGCGCCTGCGGCGCGCGGCAGGCTGTTTTGGGGAGATAGCGTCTTCCTCTGGGACCGGCCGCGGTTTACGCTTCCTGGTCAGGCGAGTAGCAAACCGCCATTGGCCCCATCCTCACCCAAACGCCGCTGTTCAAAACCGCGGCCTAACGGCCTACAAAAGAACGGCAGGGCTCGTGCCAACAAACACAAGCCCTGCCGTTGTAATAGTCAACCTGGGGAGTTTCGCCCGCTGCGGCGGTCGACCAGGGCCTGCGCGGCCCTGGACCTGCGGCCCGGTAGCCCGGGCGGGCACATCCTGTGGGACAGGCCGCTTCGTCTCCCGGAGGGCAACGGACACATTTTAGGCCCACCAGCCCCACAAAAAAGAACAGCAGCCGCAACCCCGCAACCGCTGTTCCCATTCCACTGTATGCTACAGCTCCCCGTCCCCCTCCGGGACCTCCCCCTCGGGATGCATCCGCTCGGCCAACACCTCCAAAATCTGACGGCTGTTGGACTTGTGAACGGTAAAGCGTATGTCCTCCACCTCCACACTGGGGTGCTCCCCGGGGGCCGGGATGCGGTCCAGCATGGCAATCAGCAGCCCCCCCAGGGTGTCGTAGTCGTCCCAGTTGGGACACTGGGCAAAGCTGCACCCCAGCAGCCGCTCCACCTCCATCAGGTCGATGTCCCCATCCAGAGTATAGCGGTCCTGGGAAATGGCGGTGGCCTCCGCCTCCTCGTTGTCGTACTCGTCCTGGATATCCCCCACAATGGACTCCAGCAGATCCTCCATGGTAACGATGCCGGAGGTGCCGCCGTATTCGTCCACAACCACCGCAATCTGTGTCTTCTTGCGGTTAAGGGCGGCAAACAAATCCCGGCACTTGGTGGATTCCGGCACGTAGAAGGGGGGGCGGAGGTAGCCCTTTAGGGTAAACCTCTTCCGACGGTCGGCCACCGCCAGGGGCAGAAGATCCTTGACGTTCAGGATGCCCAAAACGTCATCCAGCCCGTCCTCCCCCACAATCGGGATGCGGGAAAAGCCGTGCTCGGCGGCCAGCTCCACCAGCTCCTCCAGGGTGGCGTCCTCGGGGGCGGCGGTGACATCGGTTCGGTGGGTCATGATCTCATCCACCGTGCGGTCGGCAAAGTCGAAAACCCCCAGGATCATCTCCTTTTCCGCCGCCTCGATGCCCCCCGTCTCCTCGCTGACGTCCACCATCATCCGGATCTCCTCTTCGGTGACGTTTTCCGGCTGATCCGGGCCGTGGATGCCAAAAAGGGCCAGCACCAGGGCGACGGCCTTTTCGGACAGCCAGGTGATGGGGGTAAAGAGGGCCAGCACCAGAGCGGCAGGGAGGCTGAGGGCCGGGGCCAGGTCTTCGGCGTACCGGGCCGCCAGCCGCCGGGGAATCCCCCGGGAAAACACCATGATGAGCAGCACACCGGCCAGGACGATAAGGAGGCTTTGGAGCAGCCCGCCGCCGGCGGTGGCCCAAAAGGAGCCGGGCACCGGGGGGATGCAGGCCGAGATCCCCTGCTCCAGCAGCGCCACCGAGCAGAGGTGGCAGAAGGTATAGGCGGCCCGCATTGCACTGGCAAAGCGGCCGGGATGGCGGAGCAGGCGGCTGATCCGCTCCAGCGCGGGGCTGGGGGCGGGGTCGCCCATGGCCTTCTTCAGCTTTTGGTCGCTAAGCTCCACCAGGCTGTTCTGGCAGAGGACCACAAAGCTGCCCAGCGCCAAAAAGGCCAGGGCGGCCAGGAGGCTGACGGTTGTATTGGGGGGAAGACTGCCTGTATCGGGGTCCATAGTGTGAACAATTCCTCCAGTGGGGGCGTGCCCCATATGATATTGGAGGCGGCATCCGCCAGCGGGGATGCCGCCTCTTTCTAATATAGTACAGGAAAACGGGGGAAATGTCAATTTGTTGGGGAAAGCAAAGCCGCCGGAGAAATCCCCCCGGCAGCCGGTTGACAGACTATTACAGGTTTGGCAGCGCCGCCACCAGGATCAGGAAGGAGAAGATCAGGGTAAAGCCGCCGATGACAAAAAGATAACCCCGCCGGAAGCCCTTTTGCTTGATGTTGCGGGAGATTCCCCCCACCAGCCCCATGGTGACAGCCACCGCCCCCAGCACAAAGAGGATCCGCCAGTGCTCCGGCCCCAGCAGGGGGGAGAGCTTATCCAACTGGGGAGCCAGGGCAAAGCCCATAACGTTGGCCCCGGGGACCACCAGCAGGGGCAGCATCAGCAGCACCATCCCCTGCCTGCCGCTGCGCAGGGTAAAGTAACAGAACACAACCACCAGGATCAGCAGGATGAAGCTTTCGGTCAGCATACCGCGTCCCCCTTCCTCGCAAAGCCGCTACGCAAAGGCCTTCTCGAACACCGCCTTGGCGGCGTCCACCCCTTCCTTGGCCCCTGTCACCATGGCCACAATGTCCCCTTCACTAAGCACCACGGCGTTTTCCTTTACCGTGTCGTACTCCTCCGGCAGGTAGCCGTCAAAGCTGTCCAAAAGGCTCTGGATACGGGCCTCGCACATCTTCTTCACCGTGTCGGCGTCCTTGGTATCCTTCAGCTGGAATACCGCCACCTCCTCGCCGATGTACATGGTGCTGACATAGACGCGGTACTCCTTGACAGCCTCCCCCATCTCATAGTAGTTGGCGGCAACGTCCCCCGTAACCTCCATGGTCTCCCCTTGGGACTTTAGGGCGGCGAGCATATCATCGGCCAGGGCCTTGGGGTCCACCTCCTTGGCGCTGCCGCCGCCGCAGGCGGCAAGGCTCAGCACAAGAACAAGGGCGAACAGGAACGCTGCAAATTTCTTCATGGTCTTCATTGATGATGATCTCCTTTTTACGCTTGATTCTCGTCGGGGGATTCCTCCACCCCGTGGGTACGCAGATAGTCGAACCACTTGCGGTACCAGGCAGAGCCGAAGTGGATGCCGTCCTTGGGGCTGGCGCTTGCATAGAGGCACCCGTCGGCGTCCTTAAAGATTTCCGCCACGTTCAGGTAGTACACCCCTTTTTCCGCCGCCAGCTCCTTGATGATGGCGTTATAGCGGTCGATCTTGGCGTTATCCGCCACGGCGTTGGGCCGCGCCTCGTAGGCCGCTGTCACCGGCAAAATGGACTGGATATAGACGATGGCGTCCGGGTGCTGGGTTATCAGGGTATCCACCACCCGCCCGTAGGCGGCCCGGAAGCTCTCCTCGTCGTCGGCGATGCTGTTGATGCCCATCAGCAGGTAGATCTTGCCGGGGTTATAGTTGGCGCTGGCCTCCATAATGGGGATCTTGCGCCCATCCGCCGCTTCGATGACCTCCTTGGTATAGAGGTTGTTAAGGTTAACCCCCACGTTCGAGAGGACGGTGGCGTTGTTCATCACGTCGTAGAGCTTGATGCCCTCGGTGATGGAATCCCCCACAAAGAGGGCGTCGTCAAAGTACTCGGAGGCCAGCCAGGCGCCCTCCTCCACCTGGGTGGGGTCCTTGGGAGGCTCCTCCGCCGCCGGCTCGCTGGTGCTGGCCGGGGGTTCCGTCTGATCCTGCTGGGCGCCCTCCGGCGGGGGGGCTCCGCTGCCGGCGCTGGAGGATGCAGCGGCCAGGTTGGCTGCGGTAAAGGGGGTGAGGGGGGGCTGGTACTCCACCGGGTCCAGCAGCTGCCACACGCCTGCCCCCAACACAGCGATGGCGGCCGCCCCCAACAATGTTACAAAAAAGGACCGCAAACCGCTCCCTCTGCGGCGGGAGTGGTAGACCGGGCTTCTTCTTTTCTTCATAAGAACCTTCTCTCTGTTGCGATGATACGGGGTGTTTTGGATTATTATAGCAGGTTTTTCCGGAGATTTCCACCGGGGGGCGTGAATTTTCTGTAAAGGCGGATATACTGGTAGTATTCAACATTTTCAACCGAGTTTTCAACAGCTTTTGAGGGAGGGCGGTGGAAAGCTTCTGAAATCCGCATCGGGACGGAGGTTGTCCGGTGGAAATGTTTTCAACCTGTTGGGGTGGCGGAATCAACTGACTGTACAGAGGGGGTGGGGGAGGCTTTAGGCCGGTGGTCCCAAAATGCGCCTGCACCTGCCGGGAAACGAAGCAGCCTGTCCCACAGGTTGTGCCCGCCGGGGCTTCCCGGCCGCAGGTCCAGGGCCGCGCAGGCCCTGGTCGCTCCCGCAGGAGCGAAACTC
>JAAWGY010000247.1 GCA_022795575.1 Angelakisella sp.
CGCAGGAATACTTGCTGTATTGCAAGGTTTTTTAACGCCGCAGGGCGTGAAAAGACCTGCCAAGGCGGCGTGCAGGGAGATCTTGAATAGGCTCTAAGAGCCGTAATGCTGGCGGTATGCCGCAGCTCCCCCGGGCAGGATGCAAGGGAGAAGGGGCGCTGCCCCGGGCGGCTGGGCCCCATCATTGGCTCATTTGGCCGGCGGATGGGTAGGTTTTCCCCTTTTTTCAGATTTTGGAAAGATTTTCAGCCCTTCCGTGTTTATAATAAAAATACGAGAGGAGGGGGTTAAAATTATCTACACATTGACGATGAACCCTGCCGTGGACATGAATATTACATCCCAGGGGATATACCCTAAGGTGGTAAACCGCACCTGGGACAGCTTTTACAGCCATAACGGCAAGGGGATCAACCTTACCCGTGTGGCGCGGCACTTTGGGGTGGAATCCGCCGCCATCGGCTTCTTTGGGGGCTTTAGCGGCAGGTATATTGTGGATAGCCTCCGGGAGGAGGGGGTTCCGGTCCACGATATCCCGGTGGAGGAGACCACCCGCATCAACATCTTCCTCAACGATGGCAGCAGCGAGTACAAGTTTGTTGGGGAAGGGGCCAGGGTTTCCCCCCAGGCCCAAAAGCAGCTGCTGGCGCTGTTAAAGGAGCTGCCGGACTTCGATTACCTGACCATTAACGGCAGCCTGCCCCCCGGCATCGAGGAATCCTTCTACGACGAAATCCTGGAGGTCTGCGCCCAGCGGGGGGCACAGGTGGTGCTGGACATCAGCTCCAAGCGGATGCCGGAGCTGCTGCGGTACCGCCCCCTCCTCATCAAGCCCAACGACGAGGAGATCCGGGAGATTTGGGGCAGGACGCTGGACAGCATGGAGGACGTGGTGGATACCCTGGCCCTGCTCCACGGCCAGGGGGCGCGGAATGTCCTCCTCACCCTTGGGGACAAGGGGATGCTGTTCAGCGACGGGGCGGGCATCTGGTTCTGCGACGCCCCCAAGGTAAAGCTGGTCAGCTCGGCCTGCGCCGGGGATTCCTGCCTGGCGGCCTTCCTCAGCGAGTGGCTGGGGGAGGGAGGACTGGAGACTGCCATGCGCAAGGGCAGCGCCACCGGCGCCGACGTGGCGGGCAGCAACGGGATCGGGGACCTTTCGCGGGTCACGACATATATGCAGTCGCTGACTGTAAAAAAAGTGAGGTAGTGTAGTATGGCAAAGAAGATCTTGGCAGTCACAGGCTGTCCCACCGGGATTGCCCACACCTTCATGGCCGAGGAGGCCCTGAAGACCGCCGCCCAGGAGCTGGGGGTAGAGATCAAGGTAGAGACCAACGGCGCCGCCGGGGCGGAGAACGTCCTGACGCCGGAGGACATCCGGGACGCCATCGGCGTCATCGTGGCCTCGGATAAAAACGAGGATACCGACCGGTTCAGCGGCCTGCCCACCATCATCACCTCGGTGGGCGACGGCATCAACAAGCCCAAGGAGATGATCCAGCAGATCCTGGACGGCAAGGTGCCGGTGCTTAACCCCGGCAAGGCGGCCAAGGTGGAATCCGCCGCCCCTGCGCAGAAGGAATCCGCTGGCCGGCAGATCTACAAGCACCTGATGAACGGCGTCAGCCATATGCTCCCCTTCGTGGTGGCCGGCGGCGTCCTCACCGCGGTGTCCTTCCTGTGGGGCATCTACTCCTTTGACCCCACCAGCGACCAGTACAACGCCTTTGCCGCCATGCTCAAGGATATCGGCGGCGTCTCCATGGGGCTGATGGTCCCCGTCTTTTCCGCCTTTATCGCCCAGTCCATCGCCAACCGCCCCGGTATGATCGCCGGCTTTGTAGGCGGTATGCTGGCGGCAAACACCGGCTCCGGCTTTATCGGCGGCATCCTGGCGGGCTTTGTGGCCGGTTACTTTACCCACTGGCTGCTGGGCATCCTTTCCGGCCTGCCCAAGCAGTACGAGGGCCTCAAGTCCATCTTCCTCATCCCCCTGGTCAGCGTCACCTTTATCGGCCTGGTGATGGAGCTTACCGCAGGCCCTGTGGCCGGCATCAACAACGCCATGATGAACTTCCTGGCCGGTTTGCAGAGCTCCAACCCCATCCTCCTGGGCATCGTCATCGGCTGCATGAGCGCCTTTGATATGGGCGGCCCGGTGAACAAGGCCGCTTACACCACCGGCACCCTGCTGCTGGGACAGGGCAACTACTACTTTATGGCCGGCGTTTCTGCCGCCTGCATCACCCCGCCCCTGGTCATCGCCCTGGCCACCACCATCTTCCCCAAGAAGTTTACCGAGGACGAGCGCGCCGCCGGCCTTTCCAACTACGTGCTGGGCTGCACCCATATCACCGAAGGGGCCATCCCCTTTGCCGCCAAGAACCCCCTGGTGGTGCTGCCGATCCTGATGCTGGCCTCCTCCATCTCGGCCATCCTCACCTATATGATGGGCATCCAGGTGCCTGCCCCCCACGGCGGCTTCCTGGTGCTGCCCCTGGTGAGCAACCCCATTATGTGGGTAGTGGATATCCTCATCGGCTCCGCCGTAGGCGCTGTGATCTACGGCATTACCAAGAAAGAGGTCTAATGATATGCTGATTTCCGGTATCGAGGCCCTGCGTGCCGCCGCGGAGGGGAGCTATGCCCTCCCCGCCATCAACTACATCAACATGGAGCACCTCCAGGCCATTATCGCCGCCGCCGAGGAGCTTCGGGCCCCCATCGTCATCCAGACCAGCCAGAACGCCATTGACTACGCCGGCTTTGAGTACCTGCGGGACATTGGCGTGGGCGCGGCCCAGCGGGCCAAGGTGCCGGTGGCGCTCCACCTGGACCACGGCAAGGACCTTGCCCTCAATATGCGCTGCATCCGCTACGGCTGGACCTCGGTAATGATGGACGCCTCCCTCCTCCCCTTTGAGGAAAACGTGGCGGCTGTTCGGGAGGTCACTCGGGCTGCCCACTGCCTGGACATCTCGGTAGAGGCCGAGCTGGGTTTTATCGGCGGCAAGGAGGGGGACGCCGACGCCGGGGACATCTACACCAAGGCGGAGGACGCCTGCCGCTTCTTTGACGAGAGCGGCTGCGACTCGCTGGCCATTGCCGTAGGGACCCAGCACGGGCTTTACAAGGGCGAGGTAAAGATCGATTACCAGCGCATCCGGGAGATCAAGGAGGCGGTAGGCGGGAGGCCTCTGGTGCTCCACGGCACCTCCTTTGTTCCCCTGGAGATGGTGGCCCAGGCCATCGACTGCGGCATCAACAAGGTAAACTTTGACAGCGAGCTGAAGATGGCGGGGATGAAGGCCATCCGGGGCTATCTGGCAGAGAATCCGGATGCCTACGATCTGCGCAAAATGAACCGTCCCATGATGGCCGCCATGAAAGAGGTGGCGATGGAGAAGATCCGAATCTGTAAAGCGGAGGGAAAATCATGGCTGAAATGACTGTGGGTTCCGGGCTGTTTGCTGCGGACACCATCTGTACTGATTTGCGGGCTACCACCAAGGACGAGGCCATTCGGGAGATGATCGACCTGATGTACGACGCCGGTGTTGTCACTGACAAGGCGGAGTTTACCAAGGTGATTTACGCCCGGGAGGCGCTTTCCTCCACTGGCATGGGGATGGGCTTTGCGATTCCTCACGGGCGCAGCGAGGTTGTTACTGGTCCTCGGGTGGCGGTAGGGGTATCCAAGAACGGGCTGGACTTTGCCGCGCCGGACGGGACGCTGGCGAACCTTGTGTTTATGATTGCCATTTCCCCGGCGGAGAACAACCTTCACCTGAAGATTCTGGCGGCGCTTTCCAGGAAGCTGATGCACAAGGACTTCCGGGATTCTCTGCTGGCCAGCGCCACCCGGGAGGAGCTGTTGGAGAAGCTGAGTGTCATTCAGGCGTAACGCCTGTCCCACAGGATGTGCCCGCCCGGGCTACCGGGCCGCAGGTCCAGGGCCGCGCAGGCCCTGGGCGCCCGCCGCAGCGGGCGAAACTCCCCAGGACGGCTATAATAACGGCAGGGTTTGTGTTTTTGGCACAGGCCCTGCCGTTTTGTTGTAGGCCGTTAGGCCGCGGTTCTAAACGGCTGCTTTTGGGTGAGGATGGGGGCAATGGCGGTTATGTAGCCTGCTGACGGGGAAGCGCAAACCGCGGCCGGGGTTAGGAGTAGCCGCTTTCTCCCCAAAACAGCCCG
>JAAWGY010000248.1 GCA_022795575.1 Angelakisella sp.
GGCGGTTGCGTCTGGACGCGCCTGCGGGCGCAGCAACGCAGCAGGGCGGAAAAAGACCTGACCTGACTGCGTCAGACGGTTGTGAATACAGGTTCTTACAGGGAAACAAGGGTGCACATGAGCGTTCTCATTGCCTGTGCGTTGTGCCGCAGGCAGTGCAGCGGCCACCACCAGGCGGCGGGGAGATATACCAACAGGACAAAGGGGGACAGAGAGGAATCTTCCATCACTCAAACAGCGCCAACAGCTCCTCCCGGGACATGGAGAGGAGCCCCTCCCCGTCGCCGGTGATGAGGTCCATCAGGGCCGATTTCTTCTCCTGGAGCTTCAGAATCTTCTCCTCTATGGTGTCCTGGGCGATGAGCTTATACACCTGCACCTGGGATTGCTGACCGATGCGATGGGCGCGGTCGGTTGCCTGCTGCTGGGCAGAAAGGTTCCACCAGGGGTCGTAGTGGATGACCACATCGGCGGCAGTGAGGTTCAGCCCGGTCCCCCCAGCCTTGAGGGAGATTAGGAACACCGATACCCCGCCGGCGTTGAAATCCCGGACCAGCTGCGCCCGCTTTTCCTTGGAAGTGGATCCCTGGAGGGTAAAGCTGGTAATCCCCAGCCCCGTCAGCCCCTCCCGCAGACGATCCAGCATGGCGGTGAATTGGGAAAAAAGCAGAATCTGGTGTCCGTTCTCCACCATCCCGGCGCAGAGCTCCAGGCAGGCCTCCAGCTTGCTGTCCGGGCCGTGGTAGTTTTCAAAGCAAAGCTCCGGAGCGCAGCAGATCTGCCGCAGCCGGGTCAGCGCTGCCAGAATTTTTAGTTTACCGGTTTCTCCCTGCTCCAGGGAGGACTTTACGTCATGGACCGCTGCGTGGTAGACCTTCCGCTCCTCCTCGGTGAGGGCGACACGGCGGACATATTCCAGCTTGGGGGGCAGCTCCTTCAGGACATCCTGTTTCAGACGGCGCAACAGAAAGGGCTGTACCATCCGATGTAGCTGCCGGGAGGCCTCCGGGTCGCCGCTTTTTACCACCGGTTTTTCCAGCTTCTCCACAAAGGCGTTGTGGGAGTAGAGGTAGCCGGGCATGAGGAAATCAAAAAGGTTCCACAGCTCGCTGAGCCGGTTTTCAATGGGGGTCCCGGTGAGGACCAGCCGCAGCTTGGCGTTCAGCTGCTTGACCGCCTTGGAGACCAGGGTAGTACGGTTCTTGATGTGCTGCCCCTCGTCCAGAATGCAGCAGTAAAAGGGAAGCTTTTGGTATTCCCCGATGTCCTGCCGGAGCAGCTCATAGGAGGTGACACAGACATCCGCCGCCCCGCTTTCTGCCAGGCGGCGCTTCCGCTCGGCGGCGGTGCCGATGATGACCGCTGTCTTTAACCGGGGGGCAAATTTCCTCAGCTCGTCCTGCCAGTTCAGCACCAGAGAGGCTGGACAGACCACCAGGCTGGGGAGACCAGTGACCTCCCGGGGTACGGTGGCAAAAAAGGCGATGACCTGGGCGGTCTTCCCTAACCCCATCTCGTCTGCCAGGATGCCGCCAAAACCGTAGCTTTCCAGGGTCTTGAGCCACCGGAAACCGGTCTGCTGGTAGGGGCGGAGGACATCCTCCAGCCCCTGGGGCAGGGTGTAGTCGCTCTCCTCCACCGTCTTAAAGCTACGCACCAGCGCCCGAAACTGCCGGTCCCGCCTGGCGGGCAGGTCTCCGTCCCGGGCAAGCATCCCGTCCAGATACAGCGCCCGATAAGCCGGAAGCTCCGCCTTTCCCTCCATCAGAGCCCTTTCGGGGAGCTGGAGCATATGGGCCATCTCTGCTATTTTCTCCAAGGGAGAACCGTCCAGGGCAAGATACCGTCCGTCGGTGAGGCGGTGGTATCTTCGTTTTTTCAGGAGGCTTTGGTAAAGGGCTTCCAATTCCTCCGGAGGAAAGCCGCCGGTGTCCATCTCCAGATTCAGGATACCATCGGACACCGAAACACCAACGTTGGCTCCTTTGGGCTGGACTCGTTTTTCCCGCAGGCGGTCGGTGACGAACACCTCCCCCAGCTGCTGGAAATCCCCCATACCACCGGTGAGAAAAGAGAAGATGGCGTCCTCATCCGCCAGGGCAAAGCGGGAGCCGTCCCGTAGGAGGAAGCGCTCCGCCAGGGCACAGACTCGGCGCTCCAGGGGAAGGTCCCGCCTGGTGTTGGGTGTCTCCTCCAAGGGAAGAAAGGGATCAAGCTCCCGTTCCCCGTAGCGGATAAGGATCCGCAGTCGCAGCGCCTCCCCCTCCATATCAAAGTAGAAAAGGGGTGTTCCCTCCTCCGGCAGATATTCTCGCAACAGCCCCTCCGGGTCCTCGATGGCTGCAGTTCCTTGTATCTGGGGGAGGACATAGCTGCAAAAAGCAGGCATATCCCGAAGGCTTAGAGTGATGCTGTTCCCCTGATGCCGCAGCATGGGAGCCAGCTTCTGCCGGAAGTCCCCGCTGCACCGCAGCAGCTTATCCGTTCCCAGGGCATAAAGGCTTTGTGGGCTGCCGAAAAAGGTATATTGCCCGGTGACACGGGGAAGCAGCTCCACACAGTTTTCCTGCTTCTTCAAGGTCAGGCGTATCTTGGGGTCTCCATCCAGGAAAGAGAATGTTTTTCCCTTCACCCCGGTCTCCACCGGCTGATTCCGCAGCAGGTCGAACCACCGGTCAAAGGCAGTCCCTCGCAGCAGGATGGTGTTTTTTGCCCCCTCTGGAGAGCCCCAATAAACATGGAAGGCGCTATGTTCCTCGGCAGAGCAGATCTCCGGGAACTGGTCCATAAGAAGAAGGATGGCGTTTTGGGAGAAGTCGTCGAAAGAGCTCAGGCGGTGGTCCAGTGTCAGTCCCTTTCCGTAGCTGTAACGCTCCCGCCGAAAGACCCGGCGGAGAAATTCCCGGATGTCCTTGATCACATACAGCTTCTCCCGCCCCACCCGGAAGGAAAAGCAGGGATAGCCGCCGGAGCTGCTGGGAAGCAGCTGCGGGACCAGCCTGGCCAGGGTCTGCTCTGACGGGGTGCCATCGTCTCCCGAAAGGCTCATATAGTTTTGGAGCAGCTCCTGGGCGGCGTAGTTGCTTTCGGAGGAGCTCTCCCTGCCCTTGGCGGCTTTGCTGTCTACATAGGTCAGCAGCGCCGCAACAATGTGCTTGCAGCGGCTGGCCTCATCATACCGGGGGCAGTCGCATTGGAAGGAGAGCCGGTCCTTCTGCACGACAAGAGAAACATTGTACAGATCGCTCCCCACCACCTGGCAGCTCACCAAAGTTCCGTTCTCCCGGGGCGTGGTCTTAAAATTGGCAACCCGCCCCTGGCGGTAATATTTCAGCCCTCGCTGGTAGTCCGCCTGGCTGAAATGCTTTTGGATCAGGTCTTTGTCTATCTTCATAAAAAACCACCTGTCTGTTTCCTTCCGGTTCGTGGAGGTCCGGGGGCAACATATTTTACAGTGAAAGGTCTGCCTTATTACCAATATTCCGTCAACAGGAAATCCGCCGTAACGGATATGCTCTTCCAAAAGCTCCTTTTGTGAGTTCTCAATTCCTGCAATTCGTTTAAGAGCAGATAGCAGTGGCCCTTTCCGGCAATCGTGCTTTGCAGCTCAGAATACATTTGCTGTGTGGTAATATTCTGCTGCGGCGAATACCGGCGAGAATTTTTACAATCGGTTGGTCGATGAAGGGGGCGATTGCGTTTATATAATCCAATCTAAGGAGCAGGGCTACCACCTCCGAAATTGCATTGTACCAGAAAATGTTTCTATAAACAATAGGTTTTTTGTGTCTGTCACTAAAAACCCATAATTATAGTAGAGTGTTTACACTGATGGTGTTTCAAAGTTGTTCGGCGGGAGGATTTGGCTATGGTTTTAGAAAAATTTTCTAAAAAACATATATTTTCAGACGAAAACCGAAGATGATTGTATTGAAAATTGAGAAGCAAAGGCTGTATTCCTTCTTCACACGTTTCGCCCAAAGAGGATTTCAAAATTAGATTTTGCATCAGGAACAGCTCCCTCACACGCTGGACATCTAAGAGCCTATTCAAAATCTCCCTGCACGCCGCCTGAACGGGTATTTTTCCGTCCTGCTGCGTTAAAAAATCTTGCAATACAGCAAGTATTCCTGCGATTTTTTGCCTTGCAGGACGAAAAAATACCCGTCCATTCGGCGCACCAGGAGATC
>JAAWGY010000249.1 GCA_022795575.1 Angelakisella sp.
TGGGGAGTTTCGCTCCTGCGGGAGCGACCAGGGCCTGCGCGGCCCTGGACCTGCGGCCCGGTGGCCCGGGCGGGCACAACCTGTGGGACAGGCTGCTTCGTTTCCCACCAGCCCAAAGCCTCTCCCCTATCACCCCCGCGGCTTTACCGGCATACAAACCTCGGTGATCCACTCCTCCGGGTCCTGTGTTTGTGCCGGGCCCACGTGGTAGATGTTAAACATCGGCCCATCCATCTCGTACCCGTTGCCGGCAATCCAGCTGGCCAGGACCTGGTTCACCCCGGCCATCTGCTGGTAGGAGCCCTTGCAGGTAACGGCAGCCACCAGCTGAGGGGGCAGCTCCAAAAAGCGGACATGGGGGGTGTCGGTGTACCTCCCTTTTACCGCCATCTGGATCTCCACATCCACGCTTTCCTCCCGGTACTCCTTGTCGTGGAAGATGGCCATGCTCCAGCAGGGCTCCGCCATCTGGATGTGCTGGGGGGCGGTCTCCTCCATCATCTGGCCCCACAGCTCCCCCTCCCGGGCGTAATCGGGGATGCTTTTGCGCAGGCTGGCGGCATACCGGCCGGGGATCTCCTTTACCGTAACGTTGTAGTTTTCCACAATACCATCCTTTCCCACCCTCTTTAGGGTGGTCTCCAGCAGGAGGAGCCGCTGCTTTGCCGCTTGTATCTCGCCGCAAAGCTCCTCCCGGCGTATCCGGAGGAGCTGCTCCAGCGCCGCCGGGTCGTGGCAGGCGGAAAGGATCTCCCTGACCGCCCCGATGCCAAAGCCCATCTCACGCAGGGCGCGGATGCGCTCTGCCTCCATCAGCTGGCCTTCCCCGTAGTACCGGTAGCCGGTGGCAGTATCCACCTCGTTGGGGGCCAGCAGCCCCATCTCCTCGTAGTAGCGCAGCATCCGTACGCTGATCCGAGAGAGCTTGGAGAACGTCCCGATCTTCAGCATGGCTTGCTCCTCCTTTTTCTTTGTTGGGCCCGGGAACCAGTATAAGCTATACCACCGTGTCAGAGTCAAGAGGGAACCGTCGCCGGTATATGAAAATTTTGCCCGCCAGGCTGCGTGCTTTGGCAACCGGCACGGTTCCTGCAAAGGCCACCCCGGCCACGGGACCGGCAGCGCCTCCCTTTTTTGTCGTCCTGCCCAAAAAATCCCCCGGTGGTGCAGACAGCATTGTGGGGGAAGCCTCTTGAAATCTATCGCCATCCGGCATATAATTTAATTGTTAAGTTATTAACATATCAAGCTCGCGGTGCCGGACCTCCCCCTCATCCCCCCGGCGCCGTGGCAGCGGTCACGAAAAGGAGGAGCTTACCGTATGTCTGCAAAGAAGGAAACCCCAGCCGCACCACAGGTAAATGTCCAGGAGATGATCGACGCCCTTGCCGCCCGGGCCAAAATCGCCATGGAGGAGTATATGGCCCTGACCCAGGAGCAGGTGGACGAGATCGCCCACGCCATGGCGCTGGCCGGCCTGGATAACCACACCCGTCTCGCCAAAATGGCGGTGGAGGAAACCGGACGGGGCGTCTACGAGGACAAGATCATCAAAAACCTGTTTGCCACCGAGTATATCTGGCACGACATCAAGAGCCAGAAGACGGTGGGCATTATCGATGACGACGAGCTCTCCGGCATTGTGCAGATTGCCGAGCCGGTGGGGATTGTGGCCGGTGTCACCCCTGTTACCAACCCCACCTCCACCACCATGTTTAAGGCGATGATTGCCGCCAAGGCCCGCTGCCCCATCATCTTCGGCTTCCACCCCAGCGCCCAGCGGTGCTCCGCCGAGGCCGCCCGCATTGTCCGGGACGCCGCCGTGGCCGCAGGCGCCCCCAAGGACTGCGTCCAGTGGATCGAGATCCCCTCCATGGACGCCACCAGCGCCCTGATGAACCACCCCGATGTGGCCCTGGTGCTGGCTACCGGCGGCGCCGGAATGGTCCGGGCCGCCTATTCCACCGGCAAGCCCGCCCTGGGCGTGGGCCCCGGCAACGTCCCCTGCTACATCCATTCCTCCGCCAACCTCCCCCAGGCCTGCAACGACCTTATCCTCTCCAAGACCTTTGATAACGGCATGATCTGCGCCTCGGAGCAGGCGGTGATTGTGGACCAGGAGCTGGCCCCCCGGTTTGAGGCCATTATGAAGGAAAACGGCTGCTGCTTTGTCACCGGCGAGGACGAGCGGAAGCTTATCGACTACGCCTTCCCGGAGGCCAAGGGCCGGTCGCTGAACGCCGACGTGGTGGGCAAGAGCGCCGCCTGGATCGCCCAGCAGGCCGGTTTTACCGTCCCGGAGGGCACCAAGATCCTCATCGGCAAAATCCCCGATGTGGGCCCCGATTACCCCCTCTCCAAGGAGAAGCTCTCCCCCATCCTGGCCTACCTGGTGGTAAAGGATGCGGAGCAGGGCTTTGAGATGGCGGCCAAGATGCTCCACAACGGCGGCCTGGGCCACTCCGCCGCCATCCACGCCACCGATCCGGAGGTCATCACCCGGTACGGCCAGCGGATGGAGGTGGGACGGATCATCGTCAACTCCCCCTCCTCCCAGGGCGGCATCGGCGATATCTACAACGAGAACACCCCCTCCCTCACCCTGGGCTGCGGCTCCTTTGGCAAAAACTCCACCACCTCCAATGTTTCCGCCCAGAACCTGGTCAACATCAAGCGGATCGCCAAAAGGAGGGTCAATATGCAGTGGTTCAAGATTCCGCCCAAAATCTACTTTGAGTATAATTCCATCCAGTATTTAGAGAAGATGCCCAACATCAGCCGCGCCTTTATCGTCACCGACGAAACGATGGTGAAGCTGGGCAACATCGACAAGGTGCTGTGGTACCTGCGCAAGCGCCCCAGCTACTGCCACGCCGAAATCTTCGCCGAGGTGGAGCCCGACCCCTCGGTGGACACCATCATGCGGGGCGTGGAGGCCATGAACCACTTCCAGCCCGACGTCATCATCGCCCTGGGGGGCGGCTCCGCCATGGACGCCGCCAAGGGGATGTGGATGTTCTACGAGCACCCGGACATCTCCTTTACCGGCATGAAGCAGAAGTTCTTCGACATCCGCAAGCGGGCCTACCACTTCCCGGAGCTGGGCAAAAAGGCCAAACTGGTCTGCATCCCCACCACCTCCGGCACCGGCTCGGAGGTCACATCCTTCGCCGTCATCACCGATAAGAAGAACAACATCAAGTACCCCCTGGCCGATTACGAGCTCACCCCCGACGTGGCCATTGTGGATCCCCAGTTCGTGATGTCGGTGCCCAAGTCGGTGACAGCCGATACCGGCATGGACGTTCTGACCCACGCCATCGAGGCCTACGTCTCGGTGCTGGCCTCGGATTACACCGACGGCCTGGCCCTCCACGCCATCCGGATGGTCTTTAAGTACCTGAAGCGGGCCTACGACAACGGCGCCGACAAGGAGGCCCGGGAGAAGATGCACAACGCCTCCTGCATTGCGGGCATGGCCTTTACCAACGCCTTTTTGGGCATCAACCACTCCCTGGCCCACAAGCTGGGCTCCGCCTACCACATCCCCCACGGCCGGGCCAACGCCATCCTGCTGCCCTACGTCATCGCCTACAACGCCCAGCGCCCCACCAAGTTTGCCACCTGGCCCAAGTACGAGCACTTCATCGCCGACCGGCGCTATGCCGAGATCGCGGAGGCCCTGGGCCTGCCCTGCGCCACCACCGAGGAGGGGGTGCAGAGCCTCATTAAGGCCATTGTGGAGCTCCAGGATTCCATGAACGTCCCCCGCTCCATCAAGAGCCAGAACGTGGACGAAAAGGTCTTTTTGGCCAACCTGGACGAGGTGGCCGACGAGGCCCACGCCGACCAGTGCACCCCGGCCAACCCCCGGTACCCGCTGATCAGCGAGCTGAAGGAAATCCTCCTCCAGGCATACTACGGCCCCGAGGGGAAATAATCCCGGATCGCCGGCGCAAAAGCCACCGCAAAGGGCGCGGGGACGGTAACGTCCCCGCGCCCTTTTGGGCAGGCTCTTAGAACCTGTATTCACAACCGTCTGACGCCGTCAGGCCAGGTCTTTTCCCGCCCTGCCGCGTTAAAAACCCTTGCAATACACCAAGTATTGCTGCGGTTTTTTGCCTTGCAGGGCGGGAAAATCCCTTGTCCTGCCTGCATCATCCGGTTATGAATACAGGTTCTTAT
>JAAWGY010000250.1 GCA_022795575.1 Angelakisella sp.
CTGGCCCTCGATGCAGAGGGCGTGGGCGCCGTGGCCGATCTGGGAGATGTCGATATCGCCGGAGGCCATGGCCGCGATCTCGGCAGGGCCGCCCTGGAATTCGTAGACCTCAACGGTGAGGCCAACCTCCTCAAAGTACCCCTGGTCGATGCCGACAAAGAGGGAGCCGGCAGAACCCAGGTTGGGCATATAGGCCACACGGACGGTGGCGGGCTCGTAGGTGGGGCCCGCGGGCTCGGTGGGGGCGGGCTCCGGAGCGGTGGAGGAGGGGGTCGTGCTGGAGGGGGTGGGGGCGGTGGACGAGGGCGCGGGGGTTCCGCCGCAGGCGGCCAGGCTCAGGACCAGGACGCCGGACAGCAGCAGAGAAAGAAGCTGTTTCTTGTTCACAGTGGTTTCCTCCTTAAATTCAGACAAATTTTCGGTTTATGATACCGGCCAAGGGGCCGTCGTATCCTTACTTACGTACCGAGAGGTACTCCTGGTAAACCTGGTTCCAGATGTGGTTTTTCAGCTCCAGGAAGCGAGGGGTCATCTTGGTGGCCTGATCCCGGGGGTAGGGGATGTCGATATCCACAATCTCCTTGACGCGGCCGGGGCGGGCGCACATGATGACCACCTTCTGCGCCAGGATGATGGCCTCCTCCACATCGTGGGTGATGAAGAAGCAGGTCTTCTGCTCCTTCTCCCAGGTCTCCAGCAGCTCCTGCTGGAGCTGGGTACGGGTCTGGGCGTCCAGGGCGCCAAAGGGCTCATCCATCAGCAGCACCTTGGGGTTGACGGCGTAGGCCCGGGCGATGGCCACCCGCTGCTTCATGCCGCCGGAAAGCTCCTTGGGGTAGCTTTTGGCGAACTGCTCCAGCTCCACCATCTTAAGGTATTTGCGGGAGATCTCGTCACACTCCGCCTGGCTCTTGCCCTGGAGCTTGAGGCCAAACTGGACGTTCTTTTCCACCGTGAGCCAGGGGAACAGGGCGTACTGCTGGAAGACGATGCCCCGGTCCGGGCCCGGGCCCTCCACCTCCTTGCCATCGACGAGGACATGGCCCTCGGTGGGGACATCCAGGCCGCCGATGATGTTGAGGAGGGTGGACTTGCCGCAGCCGGAGGGGCCCACCACACAGATAAACTCGTTCTCGTGGATATCCATATCCACACCGTTAAGGGCCACCATCTCGCCGTTACGGCCGTTAAACTTCTTTACCACATGGTCGATATGTACCTTTACTGCTGTATCGTTTCCTGCCATCCGGTAAACCTCCTCTCCATGTACTTGACGATCTTCTCAAAGCAGATGCCGATGATGCCCAGGAGGATGATGCCCATAAGCATCACGTCCATCTGGTAGTAGCCGTTGGCCTGCTGGATCATCATGCCGATGCCCTTGTCGCCGCCCACGATCTCGGAGGCCATCAGGGTGGTCATGGAGGTGGAAAGGCCCAGCCGTGCGGCTACCAGGATGAAGGGGGTGGTGGCGGGAATCGTCACCTTAAAGAAGATATCAAACTGGCTGGCCCCCAGCACCCGGGCTGCCTTGATGAGGGTGACATCCACCCCCTTAACCCCCTGGTAGATGGTGACGACCATCACCAGGAAGGCGGCGATAAAGATAACGGTAACTTTACTGGTCTGGCCGATGCCCAGGGCGGCGATGATGAGGAAGACGTAAGCCAGGGGCGGGATGTTGCGGATGAACTGGATCCAGGGCTCCACCACATGGCGGAAGGGCTCGTACCAGGCCATGAGGAAGGCCACCGGGATGGCCACCACAAAGGCGATGGCAAAGCCGGTAAGGACACGGGAAAGGCTGGCGGCCATATGGCCCCACAGCACGCCGCTGGCGGCTTTGCTGAGGAAGGCCTTCCCGGTCATGGCGGGGGTTGCGAAGACGGCCGGCCAGGTGCTGGCGGCAAAGAGCCACAGCGCCAGGGCCACCCCCAGGGAGATCAGCAGCCATACCCCGTTGGGTATCCTGCTCCACAGAGTCGATTTTTTTTGCCTCATGCTCCACCCTCCTTAAACGTGTTGCGCTCGTTTTACCCTTGGGTATCCGGGCTTGGTGATATCTACATTATATCAAACCCATGGAGGGAAAAAAGTATGAAGTTTTATCATACTTTTGGCAGGAAGCAGGCAGGGAGAGGCCACCCCCGGCTGGAACGGCGCACTACGCGCCGCATCCCCCGCACCTTTGGCAGGCCGAGGGGGCGGCGGCGATGCCCCCCATGGCGGTTTCCCGAAGCTCCGCCGGCAGGGACCGGCCCACGGCGTACATGGCCTCGATGACCTCGTCCAGGGGGGCCGGGGAGGGGATACCCGCCAGGGCGGTTTCCGCCGCCACCAGCGCCCCTGCCGCCCCAATGCCGTTGCGGCCCTGGCAGGGGGATTCCACCAGCCCCCCGATGGGGTCGCAGACCAGCCCCATCAGGTTTACCAGCGCCGTCCCCGCCGCCCAAAGGGCCATTTGGGGGGTACCGCCATGGAGCTGCACCACGGCGGCGGCGGCCATGGCGCTGGCCGTCCCGACCTCCGCCTGGCAGCCGCCCTCCGCCCCGGCCACGGTGGCGTTACGGGCGATGAGGTACCCCACCGCACCTGCCGCCAGCAGGGCCTCCAGCAGCTCCTCCCGGCCAAAGCCGAAGGCCTCGGCCTGGGCCAGCAGCACCCCCGGCAGCACCCCGCAGGAGCCCGCCGTGGGGGCGGCCACAATCAGCCCCATAGAGGCGTTTACCTCCAGCGTACCCATGGCGATGGCCACCGACCGGGCCAGCACCGGGCCGCAGACGGAGCGGTTCTCCTGGCGCCGGCGGTCCAGGGCGATGGCCTCCCCGCCGATGAGGCCGCCCATGGTTTTCTGCGGGGCGGCAAGGGCTGTAGCGGCTGCGTTCTCCATAATTTCCAGCGACCGCCCCAGCCGCTTTTTTACCTCCTCCCGGGAGGCGCCGGTAAGCCGGATCTCCCGCCGGAGCATGGCCTCCCCCAGGCCGACGCCCTCCTTCTCGCAAGCACTCAGCAGCTCTGCGGCTGTTGTAAACTCCATAAACAGAAGCTCCTTTCCCTCTATCGTCTATTTACTTTTCGCTGCATTTCCTTTTGCTGCCGCTGCTACGCCCCGATGCGGGGGATGAGCAGGGCGCTTTGGATCGACGGGTGGGCATGAATTTGGGCCACTGCTGCCGGGGGGATGGCCTCGTCCGCCTCTATAATCGTATAGGCCAGGCTTCCGCGGGCCTCCCGGTACAGGCGCATAAAGGCGATATTGATCTGGTGCTCCGACAGGGCGCTGGTGATGGCGGCCACCACGCCGGGGGTATCCTGCTGGCGGACCAGGATGGTATGATAATCGCCGGTGAGGTCGATTTCCACGCCATTGATACGGGTTATCACTGCGGCGCCGCCGCCGACGCTTACGCCGGTTACGGTGGCGGTTTCGCTCTGCTGGTTGGTGAGGAGGAGCTGGACGGTATTGGGGTGGCAGTCCTTCTCCTGGGTATTGAGGGTAAAGCGATAGCGAAGGCCCATTTTTTCCGCCCACTGGAAGGAATCCCGGATGCGGCTGTCCTCGGTGCTAAAGCCCAGGACGCCGGCGATGAGGGCACGGTCGGTGCCGTGGCCCTGGTAGGTACGGGCAAAGGAGCCATAGAGGGTAAAGTCTGCCTGGACGATGGGGCCGGGGAGCATTCCCCGGGCCAGCTGGGCGATACGCAGGGCACCGGCGGTGTGGGAGCTGGAGGGGCCGATCATATTGGGGCCGATGATATCGAATAGGCTGAAATCCTTCACGAGTGATCCTCCTTACTTTTGGGTATGTTTGCTGCCATGTTTGGCAGAAATTGGGTTACTATGCGGCCTGTCCGTCAAGGGCCCGAAGGTCGATAAAAGTTTCGGTCAAGCCTTTTCAAAGGCTTGCAGGTCCAGGGCAGAGCCCTGGGCGCTCCCCGCAGGGAGCGAAACTCCCCAGGACGCTATTCCACAGATAGGGCGTGAGCCAAAGAACGCAAGGTCTGCCGTTCTATTATAGGCCGTTAGGCCGCGGTTTTGGACAGCGGCGTTTGGGTGAGGATGGGGGCAATGGCGGTTTGTTGCCCTCCTGGCGGGGAAGCGCAAACCGCGGCCGGGGTTAGGGGTAGGGCCTTTCTCCCCAAAACAGCCCGCCGATGCAATTGGCGGGCGCATTTTGGGTTC
>JAAWGY010000251.1 GCA_022795575.1 Angelakisella sp.
CCAAAATGCGCCCGCCAATTGCATCGGCGGGCTGTTTTGGGGAGAAAGGCCCTACCCCTAACCCCGGCCGCGGTTTGCGCTTCCCCGCCAGCAGGCTACCAAACCGCCATAGCCCCCATCCCCACCCAAAAGCAGCTGTAAAAAACCGCGGCCTAACGGCCTACAACAAAACGGCAGGGCTCGTGCCAAAAACACAAGCCCTGCCGTTATCGTAGTCAACCTGGGGTGTTTCGCTCCCTGCGGGGAGCGACCAGAGACCCTGTCTCTGGACTCTGCAAGCCTTTGAAAAGGCTTGACCCAAACTTTAGCGCCCTTCGGGCATGATGGGGACACCTCTGCCGCTATTTCGCGATGCCCAAGACACCCTCGATGTCCTTCTGGAAAGCCGCTTTCTGCGCCTTGGCCTCCTCCAGGCCCGCTGCCTTCACCGAGTAGTAGATCTTCAGCTTCGGCTCCGTGCCGGAGGGCCGCACAATAACGCTGCTCTCCCCCATGACATAGGCCAGTACGTTGGCCGGCGGCATCTTCACCCCGCCAACATCCGGGCAGGCCGTCTCGTAGTCGGTAACAGCAGTAACTGCCTCCCCCGCCAGCGCCTTGAGCGGCTCCTTCCGCAGCCCTTCCATAATGCCTGCCATCCGGGCCATCCCGTCCGCGCCCTCAAAGGTGTAGCTGTCCACCTGGTTCAGGTACCGGCCAAATTTCTGGTACATCTCGTCCAGCGCTTCCCCCAGGTTCTTCCCCTGGGCCCGGTACCATGCCGCCATCTCGCAAATTAGCATCGACCCGTCTACCGCGTCCTTGTCCCGGACATATCCGCCGGAAAGGTACCCGTAGCTCTCCTCAAAGCCCAGTAAGTACCGGTCCTCCTCCCCCGTCTCCTCCAGCTTCGCAATCTGTTCCCCGATGTACTTAAAGCCGGTAAGGGTGTTGCGGACCTCAATACCGTATTCCTGGCAGATGGCATCGGCCATGGAGGTGGAAACAATGCTCTTGACCACCACCGGCCGCTCCGGCATGGTGCCGTTCCGCTGCCGGGACCGGGCGATGTAGTCGATGAGCAGGCACCCCATCTCGTTGCCGGTGATAAGCCGGGGCGCCCCGTTCTGTAGTACCGCGGTACCCACCCGGTCGCAGTCCGGATCGGTGGCCAGCAGCAGATCCGCTCCCAGCTTCTCGACCAGCTCCAGCCCCTTCTGCATCGCCTGCAAAATCTCCGGGTTGGGGTAGGGGCAGGTGGGGAAGTTGCCGTCCGGCCACTCCTGCTCCGGTACCACCGTGATGTCGCTGATGCCCATCCGCTCCAGCACCGTCAGCACCGACCGCCGGCCGGCGCCGTTCAGCGGGGTGTAAACCAGCTTTAGCCCCGCCCCCTTGCAGATGCCCGGGTTTACCTGCTCCTCCAGCACCCGGTTCAGGAATTTCTGGATCAGCGCCTCCTGGATAATCTCGATGCTGCCCTCCGCCAGCGCCTTGTCGTAATCGCAGAGCTTTACCCCGGTAAAGAGGTCGGTGGCCCCGATCCGGGCCATCACCGCGTTGGCCGTTTCCCCGGTGATCTGGCAGCCGTTTTCGTCATAGGCCTTGTAGCCGTTGTATTTGCTGGGGTTGTGGCTGGCGGTGATGTTGATGCCGGCGGAGCACCCCAGCTCCCGCACCGCGTAGGAGAGGGCGGGGGTGGGCATCAGCTCGCCGTAAAGGTAGGTCTTGATGCCGTTTGCCGCAAATACCCGGGCCGTCTCCCGGGCAAACAGCTCCGAGTTGATGCGGCTGTCGTAGGCCACCGCGGCGGTGGGGGATGTAAAACGCTCCTTCAGCACGTCGGCATAGGCCTGGGTGGCCCGGCGCACCGTGTAGATGTTCATCCGGTTGGTGCCCGCCCCCAGCACCCCCCGCAGGCCGGCGGTGCCGAACTCCAGGTCGGTGTAAAAGCGGTCGTTAATCTCTTCCTCCCGGCCCTCAATGGACCGGAGCTCCTGGGCAAGGGCCTCGTCCTCCAACTGCTGGCCCATCCAGCGGCGGTACTCCTCCTGTATCTGGGGCATCCTCGTCACGTCTCCTTTCCCTGTCTCACAAATCTTCCCAATGGGATATTTCGGTATGGCTTTTTATTATTGTAAAACAATATGCCAAACAAGTCAATAAATTCCTTGTCAAAACTGGTAAAATCAACTATACTTGGATGGACAGATTTTTTTGGGGAAAAGGAGGGATGGGGATGTTTTGTTCGGTGCTTTCCATGGGCATTTCGGGGATTGAGGGGTACATGGTGACGGTGGAGGTGGACTGCCAAAGGGGGATCGACGCCTTCGAGCTGGTGGGCCTCCCCGACGCCGCCGTCCGGGAGTCCCGGGAGCGGGTGCGCTCCGCCATCAAGAACCTGGAGATGGAGTGGCCCAAGGGCCGGGTGCTGGTAAACCTGGCCCCTGCCGATACCCGCAAAACCGGCCCCATCTACGACCTCCCCATCCTCCTGGGGCTGCTGGCCGCCTCCGGCAGCCGCCAGCTGGACCTTGCCGGCTGCGCCTTTATCGGGGAGCTTTCCCTCAACGGCCGGCTGCGGCCGGTGGCCGGGGCCCTTTCCATGATTCTGGCCGCGGAGCAGGCGGGCATCCGGAAGGTCTTTCTGCCCATGGAAAACGGCGGCGAGGGCAGCGCCATCCCCGGCATAGAGGTCTACCCCGTCTCCTCCGCCGGGGAGATCCTGGACCATTTCTTGAACGGCAAGCCCCTGCCCACCGCCCGGGAGCTCCGCTTTGCGCCGCCCCCCGCCCCGCCGGTGCCGGACTTCGCCGATGTCCGGGGCCAGGAGAACGCCAAGCGGGCCATGGAGGTGGCGGCGGCGGGAGGCCACAACATCCTCCTCATCGGTCCCCCCGGCACCGGCAAAAGTATGCTGGCCAAGCGGATGCCCTCCATCCTTCCCGGCCTCACCTTCCGGGAGGCGGTGGAGACCACCCGTGTCCACTCGGCGGCGGGGGTGCTGCCCTACGGGGCCTCCCTGCTGGAGGCGCCCCCCTTCCGGGCCCCTCACCACACCATCAGCCCGGCGGGGCTGGCGGGGGGCGGGGTGCCCCCCGGGCCGGGGGAGATCAGCCTGGCCCACAACGGGGTGCTTTTCCTGGACGAGCTCCCCGAGTTCCCCAAGGCGGCTATGGAGTCCCTCCGCCAGCCCCTGGAGGACGGGACCATCACCATCAGTCGGTCGGCGGGGCGCTCCACCTTTCCCAGCAATATCATCCTGATTGCGGCCATGAACCCCTGCCCCTGCGGCTACTTTGGCCACCCCACCCGCAAGTGCCGCTGCTCCCCGGTGCGGATGGCGGTTTACCTCTCCCGCATCAGCGGGCCCCTTTTGGACCGGCTGGACATCCACGTGGAGATGCCCCCGGTGGAGTACGGGGAGCTCAGCGCCGCCCCGGGGGAAGCCTCCAGCCGGATACGGCAGCGGGTGGAGGCGGCCCGGGCCAGACAGCGGGAGCGGTACGACAGCCTGGGGGTGCCGGTAAGCTGCAACGCCCGGCTGGATTCCGCCGGCCTGCGCCGGTACTGCCAGATGACCCCCGAAGGGGAGCGGATGCTCCACGCGGCCTACGACCGCCTGGGCCTGTCCGGCCGCAGCTACGACCGCATCCTGCGGGTGTCCCGGACCATCGCCGACCTGGCAGGGGAGGACAGCATCAGCGCCGACGCGGTGGCGGAGGCGGTGCAGTACCGCAACCTGGACCGCAAGTATTGGCAGCCGGATCTGCGGGATTTGTAAAGCCCAACACGGCGGCAGAGTTTTTAGGCTGGTGGAAAAAAGCCCGCCGCCACAACCAACCAAAGCCACAAACCAGCAAGCCCACCCATCCCCACTCCCCCGCCGCCCGGCGGCGGCCCCGCAGGCCGAAGGCCGGAGAAAAAATCCCCCCGCAGGGAATCAAAATCCGCCGGAGGCTCCACCCGACCGTAGGGAGGGCATCCCCCCGCAGGGAATCAGATTCGCCGGAGGCACCTTATCAGGCCAACCGGAAGGAGGGAGCGGGCCATAACGCTCCCCCCGCAAGGCCGCTGAAACCTGCCCCCCGCAGAACCAGCCGCCCAACCAAGCATCGAGCAACCACACGTTGAGATTGAGGCTGTCACCCAAGCAGAAGAACCGAGCCCAAGCGGTCCAGGCGGCGTTAGGGGA
>JAAWGY010000252.1 GCA_022795575.1 Angelakisella sp.
GGGCTGTTTTGGGGAGAAAGCGGCTACTCCTAACCCCGGCCGCGGTTTGCGCTTCCCCGCCAGGCGGCTACATAACCGCAATAGCCCCCATCCCCACCAGAAAGCAGCTGTCCAAAACCGCGGCCTAACGGCCTACAACACAACGGCAGGGCCTGTGCCAAAAACACAGGCCCTGCCGTTATCATAGTCAACCTGGGGAGTTTCGCTCCTGCGGGAGCGACCAGGGCCTGCGCGGCCCTGGACCTGCGGCCCGGTGGCCCGGGCTGGCACAACCTGTGGGGCAGGCTGCCCTCTTTCCCATAGGGCTCCCCCGGAGGGCGGAAGGGGCACACGGGGGAACTGGTTCCCCCGTGAGGCGCAGCGGAGCCGAAGGCTCCCCGGACCTTCCGCAGAAGGTCCCTGCGCCTTCAGGGCCTGCGCAGCCCTGGACCTGCGGCCCGGTGGCCTGGGCGGGCACAACCTGTGGGACAGGCCGCTTAGTACCCGTCTACCTCCCCACGGGTGGGAATAGAGGTCTGCGCACCCTTCCTCGTCACCGAAATAGCAGCGGCCTTGTTGCCAAAGGCAATGGCCTCCGCCTCCGGCATCCCCTCCGCCAATGCAGTGACAAACGCCCCGTTAAAGGTGTCCCCGGCAGCAGTAGTATCCACCGCCTCCACCCGCAGCGTCGGAATAACCTGGGCAGTCTCCGCCGTTACCAGCAGCGCCCCAGCCTCCCCAAGGGTGGCCAGCACCGTGCCAACGCCAGCCTCCACCAGCCTCCTGCCAGCGGCAACCGCCTCCTCGGTGCCCCCCACCGGCATACCGGCAATGCGGGCCATCTCGGTTTCGTTGGGGGTAAAGTAGTCCAGGCTGGCAATCACCTCCGCCGGCAGGGAATCCGGCGCCGGCGCAGGATTCAGCACCACCAGCCGTCCGTGCTTTTTGGCCAGCTGAATGGCCCGGAACACCGCGTCATAAGGAATCTCCAGCTGTAAAACGATGATGTCGTGGGCGGCAATAAGCTCCTCGTTTGCCTCAATGTAGGCCCTGTCGCAAAGGCCGTTGGCCCCGGGAATGACCACAATGCTGTTGCTCCCCGTCTCGCTGACGTAAATCACCGCCATACCGGTGGGGGCGTCGGGAGTCTCCGCCACATGGGCCACATCCACCCCGGCAGCAGCCAGGTTGTCCTTTAGCCGGCGGCCCATCTCGTCCCGGCCCACCTTGCCCAGCATGGTGACGTTGCCCCCCAACTTGCCGGCAGCGCAGGCCTGGTTGGCCCCCTTGCCCCCGGGGATGTAATCCGGGGCGCCCCCTAAGATGGTTTCCCCCTTTTGGGGGAGCTCCTTGACCGGGATGACCATGTCCATGTTCAGGCTGCCGATAACCAGGATCCTTTTGCTCATCTTCTACACTCCAATCTTGTTTTGGGATGACCTTCTCCCGGATACCGCCGGGCGAGATGTTCTTTGGTTTATCATACCATCCCCAAAGCAAAATTTCAATTTATTCGGGAAAGAAAGATTGCGGCACCGCAGACGGTGCTGCGGCAAAAGCGGCGGCGGGGGACAACAGCACCCCGCCGCCGCTTTTGTGGCAAGCTACCCGGTCAGCCGGCCTGCCGTAGCCGCTCCCCCATCAGGGCCATCCTCTCCGGGGTCAGCTCCAGCCCGTAGAGGGACAGCTCCGCCAGCCGGTCCTCCCAAAGCAGAAGGTACCAGTTCTCCGGTTCGCCCCGGCGGTAGAACCGGAAGGCCTCCGCCGCCCCCCAGGGCCCGGCATCGGTGGGGCGGTATTCGGCTTCAAACAGTGTGTCCTCCTCCAGCATTGCCGCCCGGCAAAGGCCGTAAAGGGCAGGAACCTTTACCCGTACAATGGTGTACGCCAGCTCGGGGGCAGCAGGGTCCTGGCCAAGAAGCCGGTCCTGCCGGTATTGGGTCCGGGCAAGAAGGGGGGATTCCTCCCGCCGGACCTCGGCGGAGTAGCGGACACTGTCGTAGCCGGCGGTTAGCTCCGCCGCCGTCAGGGGGAGCTGGTCGTGGTAGATGGGGAAGGTGTGGCCGTGGAATTGGTAGCTTTCCGGCGGCTGGCGCTCCTGCCAAAGGCCCCCGTCGATGATGAGGGATGCCATCCCGGCCAAAAGTCCGGTGGTAAGCAGCCAGATTACCCCGATGGTCACTGTTATGTTGGCCCACCGGGGGGCGCCCCGCCGCTTCATGGCGTCCTTGGCCCGGTAGGCAAGCAGCATAATAAACCCGTAGGCGCCGCACCAAAGCAGCAGTGTCAAAAGGCGCGGCCGGGAGCCCAGGCTGGAAAGGAGCAGCAGCAGGGTGGCGCCCCCCAGCAGCAGTAGGCTGGCGGCGCGGTTGGTACGGATGGGGAGGAACACCCCGTCCTCCGCCGCCCGGACCGCTTTGCGGTGCCAGCGGAAGTAGAACGCCACCTCGTAGAGGATGGCCAGCAGAAGCAGCAGAAACATGGGCGGCATCAGCAGGGTGGAGGTGCTGGCAAGGTAGTCCACCGGATCCTGGCGGAAATCGTAGAAGCAAAACCCCAGCTGCCAAAGGAGCGTTGCCGCCAGCAGCAGATGGCCGGGGAGCATGGCCCGGCGCATCGACCGGTGGATGGTCTCCACTTGGGTGACAGGGTCGGTGTCGATGGGGGTGGGGTCCGGGGCGGCGCTGACGTAAATCTGCATCTGGCCCCACCGGGCCAGCAGCGTCCAGCCGTCCCGGGCGCAGAAGTCCTCCATGGTCAGCTCCCCCTGGCTGGGCCCGGGGTCAAAGGCGGAGGCGGTGGGGAAGTAGGTGACGGCGGCGTGGAGCCGCTGGGGCGGGATCCGCCGGTAGCGCCAGAGGAAATTCCCCGGCTTTTGCAGCAGCCAGCCCCTGGAGGCCATCTCCTCTACCCGCCCCTGGATGGCGGTGTGGTCGTAAAAGGCAAAGCTTTCCAGGCGGTATTTTCGGTCCTTCATTCCATTCTCTCCTTCCGCAAAGGGCATTGCCCGGCTGTGGCGGGCAGCTTATTCGCCGCTGCCCTCCAGCACCCGGCGGTAATCCTCCGCCTGGCGGCAGAGACGCCGGTACTCCTGGTCCAGCAGCTCCCGCCCCTCCCGGGTGAGGATGTAGCTGCGCCGCCGGCCCTCGGCCCGGGTTTCCCGGATCAGCCCCGCCGCCGAAAACTCGTCCAACAGGTGGTACAGGGTGCCGGAGCCCACCCGCACCCTTCCCCCGGTCAGGGCGGGGATCCGGTCCATCATGTCGATGCCGCAGCATTCCTCCCCCAGGCAAAGGAGGATGTAGTACATCTGCTCGGTTAGGGTTTTGAATTTTTCCCGGGGCATGGGCAGGCCTCCCATCGCTATCTCGAATATCGATATTACGGTTTTATTATAATCTCGAATATCGATATTGTCAAGCGAAAAGAGAGAGGCTTCTTTATTTTGAACAGACTGTCAAATCAGAAAAACCGGGCAGCCACCGTGGGAGGATGGCTGTCCGGGGTTTATCAATACATCGGGATTTCGCCTACATAATTTTCCGCTTTTTCCAGTAATGGCCCTTTTGCCCCCATAGTAAAGGCGATGTCGCTGCTGCGGATGGAAAGCAGCGCCATACCGGGGGAGAGACGCAAAAAATCCATCATCCCCGGGGAGAGAAGGAGCTTTCCTTCCTTGGAGATGTCGGTCCAGCAATAACAACGCCCCTTGTACCGGATGAATTCGCCGGGACCGGAGAGATACCCCAACAAAGCTGGTGTTTCGGTTAATATGTGTCCCAGCTTAGACGGAAGAAGCAGTCCCTGGCGTGTCACGCAGAAGCCACCTGTAATTTTGCTGCCGGTAAACAGATACACCCTTCCCTCGTCGACGATCCGATATTCTTCTGCCGCCTGCGCCGGAATTTGGACCGTTCCATCCTGGCCAATCACAGATTTGCCGAAAATAAACTTGCCGCCTCGATTCATCTGCGGAATGGGAACCACCTCCTCCTGTTTTGGGGAGCTAATGATAGCACATTATCTCTACTGTGTCAACCAGCCCGAAAAGCCGCTTGCATCTCAAGCTGTCCCGTGGTATACTATAGCAATCATCAGAATTGGCGGCATACAGCTGGGCGAGGAGCTTTTTCAGCTGCCGAAGCCCCAAAAACGCAGGAAGCCTTGATGGCTTTCAAG
>JAAWGY010000253.1 GCA_022795575.1 Angelakisella sp.
CGTCAGTCGCTTGGGGGGCGCTCCCCTAACGCCGCCTGGACCGCTTGGGCCCGGTTCTTCTGCTTGGGTGACAGCCTCAATCTCAACGTGTGGTTGCTCAATGCTTGGTTAGGCGGCTGGCCCTGCGGGGGGACAGGTTTCAGCCGGCCTTGCAAGGGAAGCGTAATGGCCCGCTCCCTCCTTCCGGTTGGCCTGACAAGGTGCCTCCGGCGGATCTGATTCCCTGCGGGGGGATTCGTATGGGATGGGCTTGCTGCTTTGTGGCTATGTTTGGTTGTGGGGATAGGCTTTTTGGGGGCCCGCCAGCGAAAAGCCCTTCCCCCTCCCGCTTTTCGACACGCCGCCGCTACCGTCCCTCCCTGCGCTGGCCAGAATCCCCCTGCACCGGCCTTACGGGAATCTCCACCTGCACCAACGCATCCTCCATGCGGTCGATTACGTTTTCGTTGATGATAAGCTCATAGGAAAACCCCACCAGCACCAGCCCCTGTTCTGCGGCATAATCAAAGATCCTTTGATAGCACTGCACCGCGTTTTCCGGCGATTCCCTGTAAAATGCCCGCAGATATGCCCCTGCGGGCTGTATGTGCAGCCCCTCCTTCCGGATGGGAAAGGGAATCTCGATGAACATCCTCGAGTAGTCCCCAAAATCACCGCGGTACAGGCTTTCTACCGCAATCATCGTCCCGTAGGAGGCGTCGTGAAGACGGCGGAGCTGGTACTTCTTGGTTTCGGCGGTGATTAGCTCCACCAGCTGATCAAAGGAGGTCTGCTGGTCAATTTCCACCGTCACCAGACTACCCCCCTTTTTCTCAATGATGCTGATCTCCGACAGGTCCATCGTCAGCAGCGTGCGCATATTCTGGCGCTGCTGTAGCAGCGTTTTGCGCACCCCGCGGAGGTGTGCAATGTCGCGGTCCAGCTCCTCGATCTTCTCGCTGAGGAGCCGCTCCATGCTTGCGGCGGAGCGATCCTTTAGAAAGGCCTGTATCTCGCTGATGGGCACGTCCAGCTCCCGCAGCAGCAGAATGGTCTCCAGGATGGCGCTTTGGTGGTAGCCGTAGTACCGGTAGCCGTTTTCCGGGTGGATCACCGCCGGCCGGAACAGGCCGATTTCATCATACCACATCAGCGTTTTTTTGTGGATGCCGTGCAGGGCCGCAAATTGGCCGATGGTAAGCAGCCTGCGGTTTTTCTCCATTTTTTCAGATCCCCCTTGACCGTACAGTTACTGTATAGATTATCATAGGGGATGTACCCGAAAAAAGCAAGAGAAAAAGGAGAAGATCATGGAGCATCAAAACGCCTACAACAGCCCGGTCACACTGAAAAGCATCCTTCAATTTGCGGTGCCCACCATTGCCATGACGGTGTTCATGTCCTTTTACACCATGGTGGACGGCCTGTTTGTTTCCAACCTCATCGGCACTGGCGCCCTGTCCGCCATCAACCTGACTGCCCCGGTGATACAGCTGGTGACGGCAGTATCCACCATGCTGGCCACCGGCGGCAGCGCGGTGATTATGAAGAAGATGGGGGAGCATAAGCCGGACGAGGCCAGGGAGGACTTTACTGCCCTGATCCTGATTAACGGGGTGGTGGGCCTGGCGATGTGCGGGCTGGGATACTCGGTGATGGACCGCATCTTCCGGGGCGCGGGGCTCTCCCCGGAGGTGGCGGGGTACTGCATCCAATACCTTAGCCGTTACCTGCTCTTTACCGTCCCCATCCTCCTGATGAACAACTTTACCCTTTACCTCATCGCCTCCGGCAAGGCGACACTTTCTCTCGTCTGCTCGGTGGCTGGGGGGGTGCTGAATATGGTGTTGGACTACCTGTTTATCGCCGTTTTGGACCTGGGCATCGGCGGGGCGGCTGTCGCCACCGGCCTGGGGTACTCGGTTACGGCGGTGGTTGGTCTCTTTGTCTTTCGCCGCCGGGAAAGCCTGCTCCACTTTACAAAGCCGGTTTTCCGCCTCCGGGTGCTGGCAAACGCCGCCACCAACGGCTGTTCCGAAATGGCCACCGCCCTGGTTACGGGGATTGTCACCATGATGTTCAACTGGACAATGCTGCGTTACGTTGGGGAGGAGGGCATCGCCGCTGTCACCATCATTATGTACGTCCTGATGTTTGCCAGCTCCCTCTACACCGGTTACTCCTATGGCGTCGCGCCTATGCTCAGCTACTACTACGGGGAGGGAAACCGGGAGAAGCTCCACAGGCTGGTTTCCACCAGTCTAAGGGTGATTGCCGTCATCTCCCTTGTCACTGCGGCGGCCTCCTTTGTTGCGACAGAGCCCCTGGTGGCTGTCTTTGCCCGCCCGGAGGATCCGGTTTACGGGTTGGCTGTCACCGGGAACCGGATCTGCACCGTGGCGCTGCTCTTTATCGGTTTTAACATCTTTGCCAGCGGGATGTTCACCGCGCTGTCCAACGGCGTTGTCTCCGGGGTGCTTGCCTTTTCCCGCTCCTTTGTGTTTATGATGCTCACCATGCTGACTCTCCCTGTGCTGCTGGGGGTAAACGGCATTTGGCTGGCGACGCCGGCCGCGGAGCTGATGGCCCTGGCCATGTCCGCCCTTCTGTTTCTGCGCTACCGGGGGCGGTACCGGTATTGACGGGCCAATGGATAATGGCGGGTGAGGAATAAAAATAAACATCGGATATTTTTCTGGTGGCCCACCCTGCCAAAATGTGCTATAATGACATTGTGAGCCTTGTGAAGAAAAGGATGGTGCCGATGATAATTTTAGAAGCTTGAGGATATTGACATGAACATCAGCGCACTGACACAAGCGATGCTCCAAACAGGAACTATACCCCATCCTGCCCCTGGGCGGGATGCCGGCGGCGGCTCCTTTTTGGACCAGGTAAACAAGGGCCTTGCCCTAAGCGGGGCCCGGGAGGCTACCCCGGTGGAGACCAAAAGCCTGGAGGACCGGCTCAAGGCCCGGTACCCCGGTCTGGCCTACCACGTCTTTGACGGCAGCTCCCGCTACTGGCAGACCCGCCAGGACTTCCCCTTTCACAAAATCTACCAGCAGGACACCGACCCCTCCGAAATCGAGGGCTGGAGGCCCAGCGGCCCCAACCCGGACCCCCTGGATGCTACAGTACAGCGAAATTTAGGCTCCATCCCTCCGGGAAGCCGTGCGGTGATTATCCACCCGGCGGTACAGAAGCGGATGGAGGAGGACCCCGCCTATGCCGACGAGATCTACAACCGCATCGAGGCATGGTTTACCTTTGATGTCGTCCGCAACGAGGCCATTATTCCCGGCATTACCACCGGGATGTCCCAATGTGTTGCCATTGGGGAGGACGGCCAGATTGCCAACGTTCAGTCCTGCAGCAGCGGGGGGCGCTTCAGCGAATCCAAGAGTGGAGAGGCCGATGATGAGGACGACTTTTGGACGGCCCGGGCCAAACGCCACGCCCTGTATATGCAGCAGGTGGTGGAGGCTCAGATTCTCCACAAGCTGGGGATTTCGGAGGAGCTCGCCCATTTCCGCCGGGCAGATATTCCCCGGGTGGGCAGGGGGAGCGGTTCCTCTGGTGGCGCGGACACTGCCCGGCAGCTGGCTGCCATGCGGGCCTCCCAGGGGGCCATTGCCCAAGCCATGGCCATGATGAACGGGCCGGAGCTTCGGGCTGCCTTGGGGGACACGGTCGGGGGTGTGGCTATTGACGTGGTATTTGAGGCCACACGGGAAGCCATAGCCAACCGGCCTGTTACAGCATTTTTCTAACCCGTTCGGACCCCTGCGGGGAGAACGGACGCCTGGCCTTGACTGACTGAGAGGCTGGGGAAGCGGATAAGCTATGTACGACGACGGTACTTGATTTTTGGACACAGGCTCACGGGTTTACAAAGGGCCCCTGCCGCCCGGCTTGGTTGCCGGGGGGCGGGGGTTTTTTGCGCTTGGGGGTGTTGGGGTGGGGGCCAAAGTGCGCCTGTACCTGCCGGGAAACGAAGCGGCCTGTCCTACAGGTTGTGCCCGCCGGGGCTACCCGGCCGCAGGTCCAGGGCCGCGCAGGCCCTGGTCGCTCCCGCAGGAGCGAAACTCCCCAGGACGACTATAACAT
>JAAWGY010000254.1 GCA_022795575.1 Angelakisella sp.
CGGACCTTCCGCAGAAGGTCCCTGCGCCTTCAGGGCCTGCGCGGCCCTGGACCTGCGGCCCGGTAGCCCGGGCGGGCACAACCTGTGGGACAGGCTGCTGCGATAACGCTATCAGGCCATTCCGTCAGCGCCTGCGCTGCCCTCCCGGCGGCGCTCCAGCCAGTTGGCCGCACAACCCGCCAGCACCGCCGCCCCCAAGGGCAGCACCCCCTCGTGGAAGACAATGGCCGGATGATGAGACCCCGCCCGGTTATAAACCTCCTCCGGCCCACCGGCGCCAATGCCCATAAACACCGACGGCACCAACTGTGTTACCTCGGCAAAATCCTCGCTCCCCATCTGCCGGGGCAGCTCCTCCATCCGCGGAACAATCTCCCCCGTGTACCCCGCCAGCTCCGCCGCCAACGCCGGCTGGTTGTGAAGCGACGCCGCCCCGGACAGAAACTCCACCTGACAGCTCCCCCGGAAAAGCGCCGCCGTCCCCCGGCAGATCTCCTCTAACCGTGTCTTGGCCATAGCCCGGTTGTGGTTGGAAAAGGCCCGGATGCTGCCAGTAAGCACCGCCGTCTCCGGGATGGAGTTGTGCAGCGCCCCCGCGTGGAAGGTGCAAACGGTAAGCACCAGCGGATCCTGGGGGTCGGTCTCCCGGGCGTTGATCTCCTGAAGGGAAAGGAGGATGTGGGCGCCAATGGTAATGGGATCCACCGCGTTTTGGGGGATAGCCCCATGCCCCGCCTTGCCGGTAACAGTGATGCGGAAAGCGTCGGAGGAGGCCAGAGCCGGCCCCTGCCGCCAAATCACCGTCCCCACATGGACCGGTCCCGGAAAGACGTGGAGAGCCAAAGCAGCGTCCACCTTGGGGTGCTCCAAAATACCCGCCTTCACCATGGCGGCGGCCCCCTCCAGCGTTTCCTCCCCCGGCTGGAACATCAGCTTTACCTGCCCCGCCAGCTCCCCCTCGTGGCGCTTCAGCAGCCGGGCGGCCCCCAGCAGCATGGTGGTGTGGATGTCGTGGCCGCAGGTGTGGGCGCAATCCCCGGTGGCGGCAAAGGGCAGGCCGCTTTCCTCCTTCATGCCCAAAGCGTCCATATCCCCCCGCAGCAGGAACACCCGCCCCCCCGGACGGCCGATACAGGCGGTGACGCCCCCCGCCAGCCGCTGGGGCTCGCAGCCCATCCCCTCCAGCTCCTGGCAGACCTGGGCGGTGGTGCGGGGCAGCTCCATCCCCAACTCCGGCATCTGGTGGAGGGTGCGGCGGCAGGCCACCAATTCCGCCTCCAGCTCCTTTGCCTCTTCCAAAAAGGTCTTCATTTCCAGCATCGCAAAAACTCCCTTCGTCTGGCCCGGCCAACCCCTTCTGCGGCGCGCCGCCGGAGGATATCGGCCGGGGCCTAAAAATATACCAAGACAGGGCTTTCTATGTCTAAAAAAGGATGCAAGATTTGGGCCAACCATTTTTCCTCCCTTTCTTGACAGAAGGGGAGGGGCTGTGACATAATAAGGAAAATTTAATGTCCGATTGCAGAACAGAAAATCCAGCGATTGGGCGCATCTGCGGGTGCGGAACCGGCGCCAAAGGCTGCGGAGGGGGTTAGCTTTTTGGGAAGCATCCCTGCCGGGCCACGGCGGCGAATGGGAGAAATGGGGGGACTTTATGGAGAAAAGGTTGGCCATTGCCACCTATGACAGCGAGTCGGTGCGGCTCTATGCCCGGCAGGTTCGGGACTTTTTGGGGGATGGGTTTTCCATTGATATCTACAGCGTCCAGGAGGGCACCCTCTGCGAAATGGCTCCGGCGGATGTTTACATGATCTCCACCTGCGCCTTTATCGACCGGGATTTGACCCAAATTGTCCCGGATGACGGGGCGGTGGTCATCACCGAGGTACACATCACCCGGGAGGGGCTGGCACGGCTCCAGGCGGTCCCCCGGAACACCCGGGCGCTGCTGGTAAACATCAACCAGCCCATGGTGACGGAGACCATCGCCCTCTTTAACCAGCTGGGGGTGAACCATATTCAGTTTGTCCCCTACTACCCCGGCGCGCCGGAGCCGCCCCACCTGTCCTGCGCCATCACCACCGGGGAAGGGCGGTCGGTTCCGGAATGGGTGGAGGAGGTCATCGACCTGGGCCCCCGGCTGCTGAGCGCCAACACCTTTGTGGAGCTGGCCTTCCACCTGAAATGCGAGCATATGCTGACCAAGCCCCGGTTCCTGGAATACGCCGCCTCGCTGGCGGAGCATTCCTACAGCATCGAGCGGATGTTCCACCGCTCCATCCAGGTGGAAAGCCTCTTTGACCTTTTCCAGCAGGCCCTGGACGCCGGGGTGGTGGGGGTGGATGCCGACGGCACCGTGTTTGCCTGCAACCACAAGGCGGAGGAAATCCTGGATACCCCCGCCAGCCGTGTCCTGGACCGGCAGGCCAAGGACTGCCTCAGCTGCCTGCCCCTGCCGGAATGCTTTGCCGGGCGCAAATCGATCCGGGCCCGGCTGGTGGAGATCGGGGGCAGCCCGGTAAACGTCAGCATCCAGCCCATCCTCCGGAACGGGCGGATCATCGGGGCCTTTTGCATCCTCCAGCGGTTCCGGGACGAGGAAAAACGGCAGCAGAAGATCCGCCGCCAGCTGTTGGGCAAGGGCCATGTCACCAAATACACCTTTGACAGCATCATCGGCGAAAGCCAGCCCATGGTGGCTGCCAAGGCTGTGGCCAAGCGGATGGCCGCCAGCTCCGCCTCCATCCTCATCACCGGGGAGAGCGGCACCGGCAAGGAGCTTTTCGCCCACGCCATCCACGCCGCCAGCGCCCGGAGCCAGGAGCCCTTTGTGGCCATCAGCTGCGGGGCCATCCCGGACCCGCTGCTGGAAAGCCAGCTTTTCGGCTACGAGGAGGGGGCCTTCACTGGGGCCCGAAAGGGCGGTCATATCGGCTTTTTCGAGGCCGCCCGCAGCGGGACCCTCTTTTTAGACGAAATCGAGGCCATGAGCCCCATGCTCCAGGTAAAGCTGCTGCGGGTGCTCCAGGAAAAGGAGATTGTCCGGGTAGGCGGGGTGGACATCATCCACGTGGATATGCGGATTATTGCTGCAACCAACGAGGATCTGGCGGCGATTGTACGGCAGGGGGGCTTCCGGAAGGATCTGTACTACCGTCTCTGCGTTCTTCCCCTGGACCTGCCGCCGCTGCGGGAGCGGGGGAGGGATGTGGAGCTGCTGCTGCGGCGCATTCGGGAGGGGCTGGGGGCGAAATTTACGCTGAGTCCCCAGGCACTAAGGGTGCTGATGGCTCACCGGTGGGACGGCAACGTCCGGGAGCTGCACAACTGCGTGGAGTACCTGGCTTACCTGGACCAGCCGGTCATTGAGGTGGAGGACCTGCCGGCGACGATCCGGGCCCAGGCTGGGGTGCGGGGTGCTGCGGCCCTTCCGGCGGAGCCGACTGTGGAGGAGGACGAAGCGGGGCGGCTGGCGCGGCAGGTAAAGCGCCAGGCGGGGGGCTCGGAGGAGGCGTGGCGCTATGTGATGGAGCAGCTGCGGGCGGGGGCTGCGGCGGGGCGGAAGAGCCTGGCTGCGGGGGCTGCGCGGCTGGGGATCGGGGGCCTTAGCGAGCAGAGCGCCCGGACCATCTTAGGGCATTTGGAGGGGATGGGGCTGGCGGAGGTCCGGCGGGGCCGTGCCGGTAGCCGGCTGACACCATTGGGGGAGGCTGTTTACTGCCGGTTGCAGGAGCTGGAGGCGGGGGAGCGGGGAGACTAAGCGCCTGCGGAAGGGTTTTGAGTTGCGCAGCAGCCTGTCCCCCAGGTTGTGCCCGCCCGGGCCACCGGGCCGCAGGTCCAGGGCCGCGCAGGCCCTGGTCGCTCCCGCAGGAGCGAAACTCCCCAGGACGGCTATAACAACAGCAGGGCTTGTGTTTTTGGCACAAGCCCTGCCGTTCTATTGTAGGCCGTCAGGCCGCGGTTTTTAACAGCGGCGTTTTGGTGAGGATGGGGGCTATTGCGGTTATGTAGCCGCCTGGCGGGGAAGCGCAAACCGCGGCCGGGGTTAGGGGTAGGGCCTTTCTCCCCAAAACAGCCCG
>JAAWGY010000002.1 GCA_022795575.1 Angelakisella sp.
ACCTTAAAATACATACAGTATTCCTGCGCTTTTTTGGCATCGGCAGTCAAAAAATTTGCTCGCCAATCTGCGCACTTCGGCTACTGGTACAGCTTCTAACAACCTTTGGTGGAGGCAAAAAAACGCCGGTCACTTGTAGAAGTTCCCCTTCTTATCCTTGCCGGAGCGCCTGCCGGCGGCAAAGGGGCCGGGGCAGATGTCCAGCACATCCCGGGCCGGCTGGAGCAGGGAATGCTCGTAGGCGCAGGTCCACCGGAGCTCCCGGCTGATGCTGCCGTTGGGGCCAACGCCGTCGATGGTCTCCCCGGGCTTGATGGGGCAGTTGTTGTCGTAAAGGTACTGGGCCACGTTGTAAAGGTAGTTGGCCAGGGGGTTGGGATCCATGGTGTGGAAATGGAGCTGAACATCCGGCAGGCCAATGGCGTAAAGGCCCAGGGTGTCCATAATCATGTTGTCGCTGTTCTGGATGTCGAAGAAGCGGGCGTTGACGCCGTACCAGAGGAACCGGTCCTCCCCCTGGAGGGGGTTTTCCAGCAGCCGCTTCCGGTTCAGCAGCTTGCCGGCCGAGGGCACCCAGACGCCGATGCAGTCCGGGAAGAGGTCCAGGGCGGTCTCCAGCCAGCCGGTAAGGAGGCTGCACCGTTCCTTGTAGGAAAGGCCGGAGGCCATAAAGTCGCTTAGCATCAGCCCGTAACGGCACCGGGCAAGGAATTCCTCCTTCTCCGGCAGATCCCAAAGCTGGCTGCGCTCTAAGTCGCTGATGCTGTCGGCTTCAAAGGGCTTTACCATCGCCATCAGCACCTGGGCCGGGACGTCGGCATTGGAATATTGGACCGGGAAGCGCCGGATCGCAAAGGAGCAGAGGTCGGCGCTGCTGACCATGTCCACCTCCCCAAACCGCTGCGCCAGCGCCGCCTGGATGGCCTCCGGGGCGGGCCTTTGGGGCTGCTCCTCAAAGAGCAGCTGCATCCAGAGAAGGTGGTGGTAGTCCGGGGCCTCCTGGCTCCGGTCCTGCTGAAAAACTTGTTCTGCCATATGGCGGGCCTCCTCTCAAAAGCCGATTTTCAGGGTCATCCCGGGCAGGGACACGCCGGGGGAGCGGGTGATGGGCAGCTTCTCCTCGGCGGAGGAACCGATGGTCTCCCCGTCCCGGAGGTAGACGTCCCCGGAGATAAGGTAGCCGCAAATGTCGTAGAGGAAGGGGAGGATCTCGCTGGGCTGGTGGCTGCTGTCCAGCACCTCCAGCTCCTCCCGGCCAAAGGTCTCCAGGCCGATGGTGTAGCCGCAAAAGCCCTGTTTGCCGCGATAGAGGAAGACAAACACCCAGCTCATAATGGGGAGCTGGCCGTCCTTTAAGTCATTGGCTGTCCGGAGGAAGTAATCGGGGGACAGGACGGTGCCGGAGGTGTAGATGCCCAGGACGTTGGGCTGCACCAGACAGCTGGCGGCCACCGCGGTAAAGAGCTTGCCGGCCCCCACCGGGTCCTTTTCGTTGCCCATCACCGCAATCAGCAGGTGGGCGGTGTGGCGGGAGGAGACCTCCGCCGCCTCCGGCCAGGTGTAGTTGGCGGGGGCGTACTGCTCCACCTCGCCGTTGGGCACCGGGGCGGGCATCAGCGAGACGGCGATCATGGTGCCGTTTACCGTAAATACGGCGGTGTCGTCCTTTTCCTCCTCCGCCTCGTCCTCGTCTTCGGCGTCGGGGGTCAGCTTCCACTCCTCCCGGAGGGTGCGGAAAAAGGCGTCCTTATCCCACCGGGGCTCGCTGAGCAGTACAAAGCTGACAAAGCCGCCGGTACGGTTCTTCTGCTCGCCCTCCGCCGCGTTGTTCTCCTTTTTGCTGTTGCCGGGGGCGTCCTGGAGGGTGTTATCCTCCTTCTTCTTTTTGCCAAACAAACCGAACAGTCCCATCTTGTCCTTCTCCTTGTGTTGTGGTGTCTGTCCACTCCGTGGAGGCCGCTCCGCCGGTACGGGAAAATCGAGAGCAGGCCCGGGGAACCGGACAGCAATTTTAACCAATTCTATTATATACCCTAAGGAGGAAGGTTGTCCACTGCTGCCGGAAGAAATGATGTGCTCCGATGGTTGGAGGAAGGGGCTGCCGCAGGAGAGGGTAGGGAGGGAAGGGGACAAAGGGGGGGAAGCGGTTTAGAGGCTGTGCCTCCCCGCAAAAACAGCGGACCCCTTGCCGGGATCCGCTGTACGGGTGTTTTGGTCCAAAGGTTGCCTGCTGTGTAGACCTGGATAGGTCTGGCCTTCCCGCCCTTGGGCTACGAGGCCAGGGTAAACTGATCCACCAGATCCTTCAGGCTGGCCGCCTCGGCGGAAAGCTCCTGGCTGGCGGCGGCGCTCTCCTGGGCGGTGGCGCTGTTGGTCTGCACCACCGAGGAGATCTGGTTGATGCCCTCTGTTACCTGGGCAAGGGCGATGGTCTGGTCCTCCACGGCCTTTACCACAATCTCCATTTGGGTGGAGACATTGCCTGCGTATTCGCTGGTCCTTTGCAGGGATTCAGTTACCTTGCCCACCGCCCGGCTGCCATCGGCCACAGAGGTGATGGAGCTTTCGATGAGCTCCTTGGTGGCCTTGGCCGCGTCATCGGACTGGGAGGCCAGCCTGCGCACCTCATCGGCCACCACCGCAAAGCCCTTTCCGGCGGCGCCGGCCCGGGCGGCCTCCACCGCGGCGTTCAGCGCCAGGATGTTGGTCTGGAAGGCGATGTTTTCGATGGCGGTGATGATTTTGGAGATCTCCTCCGAGGAGCCGGAGATGCGCTTCATCGCCTCGTTCAGCTCCTGGACGTGCTCCACGCTGACGCCCAGCTGCGCGCCGGCCTGCTGCACCGACTGCCCGGCGCCCTCCGCGGCGGAGGTGGTGCGTTTGGAGTTGGCGGAGATATCATGGATGGTGGCCGACAGCTCCTCCAGCGAGCTGGCCTGCTCCACCGAGCCCTGGCTTAGGGTCTGGGCGCCGGCGGATACCTGGCCACTGGCAGCGGATACCTGGCCGGCGGCGGAATCGATCTGACGCACAACGCCGCTCAGCTTTACCTTCAGGTTGCGCATGGAAAGGAGGATGCTCTGGAATTCCCCCACATAGGCGTCCCGATGGTTGGACTGGACGTCGAAGTTCTGGTTGGCCATCTCGTTGAGAAGGTAGCTGATATCGCCGATAATGGTGCTCAGCCCGGCCACCGTGTCCGCCGTGGAGCGGGTCAGCTCCGCGGTTTCATCCTGGCCCACCGCCTGGGGAACCGGGGAGTTAAGATCCCCCGCCGCCAGCAGCTTCATCCGCGCGGCGCAGGCCCGCATGGGGATGCTGATGTTGTTGGAGAGCTTCAGCGCCACCGCAATGGAGGCAAAAATGGCAATCAGCGTCACCAGAACATTGATGACCATACCAAAGTATGTATCCGCTAAGTAGTTGATTTGGGGAACGGTGACAGCGACGCTCCAGCCATCGGTCCCAGCCACCGGGGCGTATGCCAGGAAACGGGGGCCGTCCGCCGCCTTGATGCTCCCAAAGCCGTTTTCCCCCCGGCGCATGGCCGTGTGGTAGGCGGCCAGATCCTTCTGCGAGGGGTCGCTTTGGGCCTCCCGCTCAATGTTTTGGGTGGCGATGGTATCCAGGGTGATGTCGGCGATGGTGTCGCCGGATTTGTTGATCATATAGGCCCGGCAGCTTTCGCCGATTTTGATGGAGGAGACGATGTCGTTAAGGAAGGTTTCCGGCGGGACGAAGTAGACAACCCCGATGATCCGGCCGCTGCGGCTCCCGCCCTCGTAGAGGGGGGCGGCGACCATAATAGACAGCTCGCCGGTGATCTTACTGACCAGCGGCTCGGAGACATAGACGGTCCCCTGCATCGCCTGCTGGACATACTCCCGGTCCGAGTAATCCTTCCCGTCAAAGATGCTGTAGCCGTTGCTCCCAATGACGTTGCCCCGCTGGAAGCCGTGCATACTGACCCGCTCGTCGATGATGGCCCGCTTTTCCGCCACAGGCACCTCGCTGTCGGATAGCTGGGGGATGCAGCCGGTATCCATCGCCACGTTTTTGTAGGCGATCAGCTCCTCCTCGATGCGCTCTGCCGCAAGCGCCGCCGTCTGGCTCATCATCTGGTCTACCGTCGTAAGGGTGCTCCGGTAGCTCAGGGTCATGCTGGCGATTCCCACCGCGATCAATGCCACCAAAACGGTTGCTATCAGGCAGACTGTAATTTTTTTCCGAATACTTTTCATCACGTTCACCCCAAAAACATTGTGTCAAGGTCAAATGCTTCGGCAAAAGACCTTGTGTTCATTATAGATGTTTAGACGATGATCTGTCAATAGATTGTGTCTATATTTGCCAGCTTTTGGCAAACGCCCGTTGCGGCAGGGGGCCAGTCTGCCTTTGCAAGCTGTGCCGTTCTGCAAAGAATACACAAAAGCAATTTTTTAGAAAAGCGTTTCACCACAGGCAATGTGTTTGTGCAAGCTTTCCTTATAAAATTAGTGTATGGCCAATGCCCAAAAAGGATATCGTCGGCGCCGGAATAGAGAATACGGCAGGTGTTGTTTTATTGATGTGACACGTCAAAGCGAAAAAGTTGCATAGAATTTAAGGACATTGATATCGGTTTTTTGAAGATATAGTGGTTGACAAGGGGAAAACAATTCAGGTAAAATAATTGAAAATAGATACGCAATTTTGTGAAATAATATGCATTTTTTCCTGCATTTTCAGGAGGGAGGGGATATTATGAGGTTTGTGTTTAATCAAGAGAAAAACGATGAAATGCGTGAGATCCTGATGATGCGTCCCACCACAGAGGAGGCCAAGGCCGCGTTGGATCACGACGATACTGATCCCTACGCCTGGTACGCCTATGGCACCGCGCTTTCCTTGGAGAAGCGGTACGACGAGGCCATCGAGGCACACTCCCGGGGCATTGCGTTTGGCCCCTTTTACCCGCCCAACTACTTCGGGCGGGGCCGCCGCCACAGCATCTCCGGGCACTTTTGGCAGGCGGTGGCCGATTTTTCGGTGGCCATCCAGCTGGAGCCCTCCAACTGGATGTACTGGTATTACCGGGCCACCTGCCTTACCATGAACGGCCACGTGGAGGAGGCCATCAGCGACTTTCGGCACTGTCTGGCGCTTACCCGGCCGGAGGAGCACTACCCCCTCATCGACTGGCTCTACACCTCCAACGTGGAGCTGGGCCGGTACGACGAGGCGGAGGAGGTCCTGAAGCTTACCGACGCCTCCGCCGACTGCCCCCGGATGGACTACGGCTATAAGCGCTCGGTGCTGCTGTACAAGGGCATTGTGCCGCCGGAGGAGTTTATCGACCTGCCCCTGCTCCAGCAGAACATCCTGCCCCAGCCAAACCGGCTACAGCTGGAGCTGAACGGCCTGTACTACAGCCTGTACTGCTTTTATATGGTGCATGGCCAGCCGGATTTGGCCGCCGATGCTATACGGGAGCTGCAAAAGGTGGCCTATCCCGGCGCCTTTGCCTATACAAAGTCGATCCCCATAGCCAGGAGGCTGGGTATTATAAAGGATTAGGCGGTGAATTATTTGAAATTTGTGTTCAACCCCCAAAAGGCCGAGGAGCAGCGGCGGATGCTGATGATGCAGCCCACCATAGCGGAGGGCGAGGAGCTGCTGAAGAAGGACGATACCGATGGCTACGCCTGGTACGTGTACGGCAAGGCGCTGTCCATCAACAAGGAGTACGACAAGGCCATCGAGGCCCACTCCCAGGGCATTGCGTTTAACCCCTTCTACGCGCCCAACTATTTTGGCAGGGGCAGCAAGTTCAGCCTGACCGGCAGGATCTGGCAGGCCATCGCCGATTACACCATGGCCATCCAGCTGGAGCCCTCCAACTGGCTGTACTGGTACTACCGGGCAACGGTCCTTAACATGAACGGCATGGAGGCGGATTCCATCGACGACTTCCGGCAGTGCATGAAGCTCACCGATCCCTCCGAGCACTACCCCCTGGCCTACTGGATCTACACCACCTATGTGGGGCTGGGCCGGTTTGAGGAGGCGGAAAAGAGCCTGGACCTCATCGACGCCACCATAGACCACCCCCAGATGGACTACGGTTACTGCCGTTCGGTGCGGCTCTTTAAGGGGATGATCAAGCCCGAGGAGTTTATCGACATCCCCGCCATGGAAAAGGCGGTGCTCCCCCGGGAAAACCGGGTGCAGCTGGAGCTTACCGGGATGAATTACGGCCTGTACTGCTACTGGACCCTCCACGGCGAGCCGGAAAAGGCTGCCCAGGCCCTCCGGGAGGTACTGAAGCTGCCATACCCCGGCGCCTTTGGCTACACCAGAGCCGTTGCCGCTGCCAAAAAGCTGGGAATCACCGAGTAAGTCGTCCGGGGCGGAAGGCCACCGGCAGACCATCTGACCATAAGGAGGAGCCGCAACATGAAGTTTGTTTATACCGATAAGAAAAACGAGGAAATGCGCCATATCCTGATGATGCGCCCCGACCTGGAGGAGGCCAAGGCAAGGCTGGAGCAGGACGACACCGACGGCCGCGCCCTCTATGAGTACGCCACCGCCCTTGCCAACAACGGCAGGCTGGAAGAGGCCGTGGAGGCCTATTCCAAGGGTATCGCCTTCAACCCCTTTTACGCCCCCTGCTACTTTGGCCGGGGCCGCCGCAACAACGCCCTGGGCCACTTTTGGGGCGCGGTGGCCGATTTTTCGGTGGCCATCCAGCTGGATCCCAGCTGCTGGACCTACTGGTATTACCGGGCAACCACCCTTAACCTCAAGGACTATGTGGAGGAATCGATGGACGATTTCCGCCAGTGCCTGCACCTCAGCCAGCCCGCCGAGCACTACCCCCTGATCCACTGGCTCTACACCTCCAACGTCCAGCTGGGCCGGTTTGAGGAGGCGGAAAAGTGCCTCGACCTTATCGACGCCACGGTGGAGGCCCCCCAGATGGACTACGGCTATTGCCGTGTGGTCCGCCTCTATAAGGGCATCGTCAAGCCGGAGGAGTTTATTGACATCCCCGCCATGCAGAAGGCGGTCCTGCCCCAGGAGAACCGGGTGAACCTGGAGCTTAACGGGATGTACTACGGCCTGTACTGCTACTGGACCCTCCACGGCGAGCCGGAAAAGGCCGCCCAGGCCATCCGGGACCTGCAAAAGGTGGCCTATCCCGGCGCCTTTGGCTATACCAAATCCATACCCATCGCCAAAAAGCTGGGGATCATCGAATAAGCTTAGGAGAAAGCGGAGGATATTGTCATGATTGAATACATCGATCCTGCCCCCACCTTCTGCCGCGCCACCAAGCACAACGGCGTGCTGTATTTTACCGGCCATGTGGATGGCGGCAGGCACGCCACCATCGCCGAGCAGACCGAGGCGCTCTGCAAAAACTACGAGCGGATGCTGGAGGAGAACGGCAGCGACAAGGACCATATGCTCTTTGTCACCATCTATATCTCCGACCTGGCCCTGAAGGACGAGATGAACAAGGTTTGGGAGGCGTGGGTAAACCCGGGACACGCCCCTGCCCGGGTCTGCGTCGAGGCAAAGATTCCGGAGGGCTTCTTCCTGGAGATGACGGTGATTGCCGCCGTAAAATAATCCCTGCTGGGCGGGGGGGCCGGCGTCCCTCTGCACAGGCCGGGGCTCCCCGGCCCTCTTAGAGCCTATTCAAGATCTCCCTGCACGCCGCCTTGGCAGGTCTTTCCCCCCCTGGGGCGTCACTGCGCCCCCAGGCGCGTCCAGGCGCAACCGCCGCAGGCGGTCTTGGGCCGGTGGGAAAAATCCCTGCCAAGACGGTACACCGGGAGATTCTGAATAGACTCTTAAAAAATTCAGGTTGTTGTGACAGGCTGTCTGCCATGCCGGTAAACGGAAAACGGCGGACGGTGTGTTTATCGATTACCCCGGGAGTGGTATTATGCTTGGATATGTTATCAAAAGACTGCTACAGCTGATCCCCACGCTGCTGCTGGTATCGATCATTGTGTTCCTGATGGTCCGCATCATCCCCGGGGACCCTATCACACTGCTGTACGGCGTCTCGGAGAGCGGCGGCACCAGCGAGGAATACATCGACGCCATGCGGGACAAATACGGCCTCAACGACCCCCTGATTGTGCAGTACTTCCGGTGGATTGGCGGCTTTTTCCGGGGGGATATGGGCACCTCGCTGCTGACCCACAAAACCATCGCCAAGGAGCTGACCAACCGCTACCAGTACACCATTATCCTGGCCCTTGGCGGCACCGTGGTTGGCTCGATTGTGGGGGTGATCTTCGGCATCATCGCCGCGGCCTGCCACAACAAGCTGGGGGATAATGTGGTGATGGTCATCTCGATGATCGCCGTTTCCATCCCCTCCTTCTTCTTTGCCATGCTGCTGATGCTGCTGTTCTGCCTGCACCTAAAGCTGCTGCCCAGCCTTGGCCTCAAGAGCTGGCGGCACGCCATTCTGCCCATCGCCACCCTTGGCCTTGGGGCGGTGGGGATGATTGCCCGCACCACCCGCTCCTCCATGCTGGATGTCATCAACCAGGACTACATCCGCACGGCAAAGGCGTACGGTACCTCCCGCTTCCAGATCATCACCAAATACGCCTTCAAAAACGCCCTGATCCCGGTGCTGACCGCCATCGGCCTGCGCTTTGGCAGCCTGCTGGCCGGGGCCGCGCTGGTGGAGACCATCTTTACCATCCCCGGCATCGGCAGCTTCCTGGTAAGCAGCGTAAACGGCCGCGATTACCCGGCCATCCAGAGCACGGTGCTGGTGCTGGCGGCCTCCTTTGTCATCGTCAATACCTTGGTAGATGTGGTGTACGCCCTGGTAGACCCGCGGGTCAAATTTGAATAGGGGAGGGGGCTGGCAATGAAATCACCAATCGTAAGGCGCTTTTTGAAGCGCAAGGTCTCGGTGGTGGGATTGGTCATCCTGGTCATCTTTTTCCTGATGGCCACCATCGGCCCCTTCCTGTGCCAGAACGACCCCCTGGAGCAGGATACGCCCAACAAGAACCTGGGCCCCAGCCTGGAGCACTGGTTCGGGACAGACTACCTGGGCCGGGATACCTTTACCCGCATTGTGTACGGCGCCCGGGTTTCCCTTTCCATCAGCTTTGCAGGGGTTTTGTCGGGCTGCTTTATCGGTATCATTATGGGGGTTTGTGCCGGGTACTTCGGCGGAGTGACCGATGCCGTCATCTCCCGGGTTATCGATGTGCTGCTGGCCTTCCCCGGTCTGCTGCTGGCCATCGTCATTGTGGCGATCTTGGGCAACGGCACCCAAAACACCATCATCGCCATCGCGGTATTTGCCATCCCCTCCATCGCCCGCATGGTGCGCGGGGTGGTCATCGGCAACAAGAACGCCCAGTACATCGGGGCGGCAAAGGTGATGGGGGAGTCCCACCTGCGTATCATCGTTACCCACATCATCCCCAACTCGGTCTCCCAAATCATCGTCAACGTCACCCTGAATCTTGGTACAGCCATTCTGACCTCCTCCTCGCTGTCCTTTTTGGGGATGGGGGTACAGCCGCCCAGCCCGGAATGGGGCGCCATGCTGAACAAGGCAAAGGAGGTCCTGAGGGCGAGCCCGTGGCAGGCGGTATTCCCGGGCCTGGTCATCACCCTGGTGGTGATGAGCTTTAGCCTGGTGGGGGACGGCCTGCGGGATGCCCTGGACCCCAAGCTTAAGAATGTATCCTGATTCAGATGGGAGTACTGCTATGGCAACACAAGATACGGTATTGCAGGTAACAAACCTAAAGACCTATTTTTACACCGAGGAGGGGCTTGTGCCTGCGGTGGACGGCCTGGATTTTACCCTGAAAAAGGGGGAGACGCTGGCCATTGTAGGGGAGTCTGGCTGCGGGAAAAGCGTCACCTCCCTTTCCATCCTGCGGATTGTGCCCTCCCCGCCGGGGAAGATCATCGACGGGCAGATCCTGTACCGGGGGGAGGACCTGCTGCAAAAGAGCGAAAAGGAGATGCGGGCCATCCGGGGCAACGAGATCTCGATGATCTTCCAGGAGCCGCTGACCTCCCTGAACCCGGTGTTTACCATCGGCCGGCAGATCAGCGATATCCTGCGGCTGCACCAGGGGATGAACAAGGCCCAGGCCCACCAGAAAGCGGTGGAGATGCTGGGGAAGGTGCGGATACCCTCCCCGGAAAAGGTGGTAAACGACTACCCCCACCAGCTCTCCGGCGGGATGCGCCAGCGGGTGATGATCGCCATGGCCCTGGCCTGCAACCCCGGCATCCTGATTGCCGACGAGCCCACCACCGCCCTGGACGTCACCATCCAGGCACAGATCATGCACCTGCTGGGGGAGCTGAAGGAGGGCCAGGACACCTCCATCATCCTTATCACCCACGACCTTGGCGTTGTGGCACAGATCGCCCAGAATGTGATGGTGATGTACGCCGGACAGGCGGTGGAATACGCCGACGTCCGCAGCGTCTTTAAGGACCCGCTGCACCCCTACACGGTGGGGCTTTTGAAGTCGCTGCCGGTGCTGGGGGAGGAAAAGGACAGCCTTTACAGCATCAAGGGCAACATCCCCAGCCCCAAGGACTACCCGGAGGGCTGCCGTTTTTCGCCCCGGTGCGAAAAGGCCTGCCAGCGCTGCCACAAGGAGCCGCCGCCCCTCTTCGACCTGCCGGACGGCCGCAGGGTGCGCTGCTGGAACTACGAGGGAGGGAAGACCGATGTCTGAGACATTGCTACAGGTCCGGGATCTAAAGGTCTACTATCCCGTCAAGACCCAGTCCATCATCCCCCGCAAGGTCTACGTCAAGGCGGTGGACGGCATCAGCTTTGACGTCCGCCGCAAGGAGGCGTTCGGCATTGTGGGAGAGTCCGGCTGCGGCAAATCCACCACCGGCCACGCCATTGTGGGGCTGCTGAAGCCCACCTCCGGCCAGATCCTTTTTGAGGGGCAGTCGATTGTAGGGGGCGCGGCCATCAGCAAGGAGCGGGCCAAAAAGTTGCAGATCATCTTCCAGGACCCCTACTCCTCCCTGGATTCCCGCTTTACCGTGGGCCGCTGCATCAGCGAGCCGCTGGAGGTACACAAAATTGGCACCGCCAAGGAGCGGCTGGAGCGGGTGGAGGAGCTGATGGGGGAGGTAGGGCTTAACCACGAGCAGATCACCCGCTACCCCCACGAGTTTTCCGGCGGGCAGCGGCAGCGCATCGGCATTGCCCGGGCGCTGGCCCTCAACCCCAGCCTGATTATCTGCGACGAGCCGGTGTCGGCCCTGGATGTGTCGATACAGGCCCAGATCCTCAACCTGATGCAGGAGCTGAAGGAGAAGCATGGCCTGACCTATATCTTCATCTCCCACAACCTCAGCGTGGTACACCACCTCTGCGACCGTATCGCGGTGATGTACCTGGGCAACATTGTGGAGATCGCCGAAAAGCGGCTGCTGTTTGACCATCCCCTGCACCCCTACACCCAGGCGCTGCTGGACGCCATCCCCATCCCGGACCCGGACCGGGACACCATGAACTCCGAGTTAGAGGGGGACGTGCCCAGCCCCCTGAACCCGCCGTCTGGCTGCTGCTTCCACACCCGCTGCCGCTTTGCCGACCAAACCTGCGCCCAGGCTAAGCCGCAGCTTGCCGAGGCGGAGGACGGCCACCTGGTGGCCTGCCACAAATGCCGCGGCAAGGGGTAATTGCTTTGTTAAAATGTTCCCTGGCCAATGCTGGGGAATGTTTGGGGAATCCAAAACAAAAGGAGAGAATACAATGAAAGTAAAAAAGATCCTGGCGCTTGTGCTGTGCGCCGCCATGTGCTTGGCTGCGCTGGCGGGCTGCGGCGGCAGCAACGACGACAACAGCTCCACCCCCGCGGGCGGTGATGGCGGCAGCCAGCCGGGGAGCACCGGCACCGCCTACAAGGATACCATCCGCATCGCTGCCGCCAGCGACCAGAACTACATGGACGGCCAGATGAACAACACCAACGATGTTTACCTGCGGGCCTGCTATTCCCAGCTGGTGCGGAGAATGCCCGACGGCAGCCTGGCGGGGGACCTGGCCGAAAGGTGGGAAACCTCCGAGGACGGCTGCACCTGGACCTTCCACCTGCGCAAAGGGGTAAAATTCCACAACGGCAAGGAGTTTACCTCCGCCGACGTCAAGGCCAGCTATGACCGGCTGCTGAATACCGAGAACCCGGTGAGATACAGCCAGCTGGTTGCGGGCTACATCAAGGAGTGCAAGGTGGTGGACGACTACACCGTAGAGCTGATCACCGCCACCCCCATCGCCCCCTTCCTGGCCAACCTCACCCACCGCTCCAACCTGATTCTGGACGCCGACTTCATCGCCCAGTACGGTTCCGACCTGGGCCTTACCGCCGAGTCGGTAAACGGCACTGGCCCCTACAAGCTGGCCACCTGGAACAAGGACGAGCTGATGGTGTTTGAGCGGTTCGACGATTACTACGACGGCGTGATGCCCACCAAGACCATCGAGATCAACATTGTCACCGATGCCAACGCCCGTCAGGTGGCGCTGGAGACCGGCGAGGTGGATGTCACCACCGTTGCCACCAGCGAGGTCCCCAACCTCAGGGAGAACCCCGATGTCCAGATCCTGGCGGTGGAGAGCATCGGCTCCCATGGCCTGCAGTTTAACTGCGCCCACCCCCTGCTGAAGGACGTCCGCCTGCGTCAGGCGGTAAGCTACGCCATCGACCGCAAGGCGATTATCGACGCCCTCTACTCCGATATCGGCGAGGTGGGCTGCACCGCCCCCGTCAACTACAACGTGTGGGGCTACCACAACTTTGGCATGATCCAGCAGGACCAGGAGAAGGCCAAGCAGCTGATGGCTGACGCCGGCTATCCCGACGGGTTTGAGTTTTCCATCATGGTTTACACCAACTACAACAAGTCGCTGGAAACCTGCGAGATGATCGTCTCCGACCTGGCCAAGGTGGGCATCACCGCCACCATCGAGACGGTGGATAACGCCACCTTTAACTCCGCCATGGGCAACCGCAGCCAGCCGGGGGAAAACTTCCCCTGGGGCCTGTTCTTTATGGGCTACGGCGCCGGCACCGCCGACTGTGACGAGGGCCTGCGCCGCATCTGGACCACCTCCCCCGACGGCAACAACAACAATAACTATGGCTGGTACTCCAACGCCACTGTGGATAAGCTCCTGGCGGATGCAGCCGTGGAGATGGACGAGGCCAAGCGCCTGGACCTGTACAAGCAGGCCCAGCAGATCCTCTACATCGACGATCCCGCTGCCATCTGGACCAACGACCGGCTGACCGTGTGGGCCCTGAGCAGCAAGGTCGAGGGCTTTGTAACCAACGTGAACAACTCCATCTTCTTCTACGACCTAAAATGCGCTGAGTGATCCTTCGGCGTCGGCGGTGGCTGCGGCGCGGCAGCTGCCGCAAAGCGCCCAAACGAGCCCCCACGAAAAGGTGGGGGCTCGTTTGGGCGCTTTTGTCAAAGAGGAAGCAAGCTGGCGGCGGCATTCCAAGGCGTACCGAAGAAAGGGAAGCCTTTGAGAACCTGGCAGGGGGACAGACCGATGAAGTCTCCAAAAGATGTCGATGTCGATAGAGAACAGGGCGGCTGCTGCAAGAAGTGGCAGTTGTTTCAATTTACAGAAGCCTCTTTCTAAGTTTCGGGCAATCCAAAAAAATATGAAGCATACATCATGGTGTGTACCTCTGAACCAAGTTAAAATTTGAGTATATTCTTGCGAAAGAGGGAAATTTTACCATGAAACAGGTCTATAAAAGCAGAATAAAAACATATATCCGGTCCCAATTCATCCAGGCCAGGGACGAATTGAACCTGACACAGGCAAAGATGGCAAGAAAGCTGCTGATGGAGGACCGCTCCTACGCCGCTATCGAGAGCGGGGAATCCTGCTGCGGCACCCTAACGCTGGTTCTGTTTCTTGTTTTCTGCTGCAAGGACCAGACCGCCTTTCTCAACGGCCTGCGGGAAGCCCTGGAGAATGTGGAGCAGGACATGGTCCACTGAGCTGCCGCCGGTTGGCCGGCAGACAAGCCGCCCGTGCCGGCTCCGCCCGCGCGGAGCACACAGCCTGTGCCCGCCGCGGCGTCAGCCATAACAGCATCGGACCGCCGCCCCGCGGCCCGGGAGAGAAGAAGCCGTACCCATTGCCGGGTTGCGCCCGCCGGCGATGGGTGCGGCTTTATCGCGTTGGCGAAACAGAAGGAAACAGGCAAAACTGCATCTTGCACAACCGGGAAAAATGGGGTATAATAACTCTGATCCGCATCGAACAAATGTGCCTTCGCAGAAAAAGGAGGAGCAGAGATGACCGACGTCTTCCAACTGGTTTCGCCCTTCCAGCCCACCGGGGATCAGCCCCAGGCCATCGACGCCCTGGTGCAAAGCGTCCTTTCCGGCAACCGGGAGCAGATCCTGAAGGGTGTCACCGGATCCGGCAAGACCTTTACCATGGCCAACATCATCCAGCGGCTGAACCGCCCCACCCTCATCCTGGCCCACAACAAAACCCTGGCGGCCCAGCTCTGCTCCGAGTTTAAGGAGTTCTTTCCCCACAACGCCGTGGAATACTTTGTCAGCTACTACGACTACTACCAGCCGGAGGCGTATATCGCCTCCACCGATACCTATATTGAAAAGGACAGCGCCATCAACGACGAGATCGAGCGGCTGCGCCATTCCGCCACCTCCGCCCTCTCGGAGCGGCGGGACGTCATCATTGTGGCCAGCGTCTCCTGCATCTACACCCTGGGGGACCCCATCGACTACAAGAACATGGTCATCTCGCTGCGCAAGGGGATGACCAAAGAGCGGGACGAGTTTATCCGCAAGCTGGTGGAGCTGCAATACGAGCGCAACGACATGAATTTTATCCGCAACAAGTTCCGGGTGCGGGGGGACGTGGTGGAGGTCTACCCGGCCTATTCCGCCGATTCCGCCTACCGGGTGGAGTTCTTTGGGGACGAGATCGACCGCATCGCCGAGATTAACACCCTTACCGGGGAGGTGAAAAACTTCATCAGCCACCTGGCCATCTACCCGGCCTCCCACTACATCGTCCCCCGGGAGCGGATCCTGGAGGCGGTGCAGGAGATCCGCCAGGAATGCGACCAGCGGGTGGAATGGTTCCGGCAGAACGGCAAGCTCATCGAGGCCCAGCGCGTCGCCGAGCGCACCAATTACGATATGGAGATGCTGCTGGAGATCGGCTTCTGCAAGGGCATCGAAAACTACTCCCGGGTGCTGGCGGGGCGGGAGCCGGGGAGCACCCCCTGTACCCTGATGGACTACTTCCCGGAGGACTTCCTCATGTTCATCGACGAGTCCCACGTCACCCTGCCCCAGGTGCGGGGGATGTACGGCGGGGACCGCTCCCGGAAGGAGAACCTCATCGAATACGGCTTCCGCCTCCCCTCCGCCCTGGATAACCGCCCCCTTAACTTCGACGAATTCACCGGCAAGCTCAACCAGGTGCTCTACGTCAGCGCCACCCCCGGCCCCCTGGAGCAGCAGAACGGCGCCCCGGTGGTGGAGCAGGTCATCCGCCCCACCGGCCTGCTGGACCCGGAGATTGTGGTGCGGCCGGTGGAGGGACAGATTGACGACCTGATCAGCGAGTGCAACGCCCGTTCCGCCAAGGGGGAGCGGGTGCTGGTGACGACGCTTACCAAAAAGATGGCGGAGGACCTCACCGATTACATGGGCAAAGCCGGCATCAAGGTGCGGTATATGCACCACGACGTGGATACCATCGAGCGGATGGAGCTGATCCGGGACCTGCGCAGGGGGGAGTATGACGTCCTGGTGGGCATCAACCTTCTGCGGGAGGGGCTGGACATCCCCGAGGTCTCGCTGGTAGCCATCCTGGACGCCGACAAGGAGGGCTTTCTGCGCAGCGAGACCAGCCTGGTCCAGACCATCGGCCGCGCCGCCCGCAACGTGGAGGGCAGGGTGATCATGTACGCCGACTCGGTGACAGACTCGATGGAGCGCGCCATCAGCGAGACCTACCGCCGCCGGGAGATCCAGCAGCGGTACAACGAGGAGCACGGCATCACCCCCCAGAGCGTCAAAAAGGAGATCCGGGAGATCCTGGAAATCTCCACCGGCGAAACGGTGGAAAAGCGGATGAAGCGGCGGATGAACCCCCGGGAAAAGGAGGCCCTGATTGCCAAGCTTACCGCCGAAATGCGGGACGCCGCCAAGATCCTGGAGTTCGAGCACGCGGCCTACCTCCGGGACAAGATACAAAAGCTGCGGGATGAAAAATAGCGGGACCAACCGCTGCGTAGGGAGGAAACGAATTTGGCAACCGATCAAATCATCATCAAAGGCGCCCGGGAGAACAACCTGAAAAATGTGGATCTCTCCATCCCCCGGGATAAGCTCATCGTCTTCACCGGTCTTTCCGGTTCGGGCAAGACCTCCCTGGCCTTCGATACCATCTATGCCGACGGCCAGCGGCGGTATGTGGAGAGCCTTTCCTCCTATGCCCGGATGTTCCTGGGCCAGATGGACAAGCCGGATGTGGACTCCATCGAGGGCCTTTCCCCGGCTATCTCCATCGACCAAAAGACCACCTCCAAAAACCCCCGGTCCACCGTGGGCACCGTCACCGAGATCTACGACTACCTCCGGCTGCTCTACGCCCGGGTGGGCACCCCCCACTGCCCGGTCTGCGGCCGGGAGATTACCCAGCAGACGGTGGACCAGATCGTGGACAAGGTGATGGCCCTGCCCGAGGGCACCCGCATCCAGGTGATGGCCCCCACCGTCCGCCGCCGCAAGGGGGAGCACCAGAAGGAGTTTGAGGCCGCCCGCCGCTCCGGCTATGTCCGGGTGCGGGTGGACGGCAACCTCTACGACCTTACCGAGACCATCCAGCTGGAAAAGAACAAGAAGCACACCATCGAGATTGTGGTGGACCGGCTGGTCATCAAGCCGGAGATCCGCTCCCGTCTCACCGATTCCATCGAGACCGCCTCCGCCCTCACCGGGGGGCTGGCGTTGGTGGACGTGGTGGACGGGGAGGAGATCCTCTTTTCCCAAAACTACTCCTGCCCGGAGCACGACATCTCCATCGAGGAGCTGGCCCCCAGTATGTTCTCCTTCAACAACCCCCACGGCGCCTGCGAAAAGTGCACCGGCCTGGGCACCTTCCAGCGGGTGGACCCGGAGCTGGTCATCGGCAGCCGGGACCTCTCCCTGGCCCAAGGGGCCATCAAGGTATCCGGCTGGAGCTACCAGGACGGGGGCATTGCCCGGATGTACTTTGACGGCCTTTCCCGCCACTTCGATATCCCCCTGGATGTGCCGGTAAAGGACCTGCCCCAGGCCAAGCTGGACATCATCCTTTACGGCACCCGGGGGGAAAAATTCCGGATGGAGCGGGAGACCGGCACCATGACCGGCAGCTATTATACCGATTTTGAGGGCATCATCAACAACCTGGAGCGCCGCTTCCGGGAGACCAGCAGCGAGTATATGCGGTTTGAGCTGCAAAGCTACATGACGGCGGTGGAATGCCCCGTCTGCCACGGCGACCGGCTGAAAAAGACCATCCTGGCGGTGACGGTGGGGGGGAAGAACATCGCCGATTTCTGCAAAATGTCGGTGAAGCAGGCCCTCCGCTTTGTGGAGGAGCTGACCCTTACCCGGCAGCAGGAGCTCATCGCCGGCCAGATCCTGAAGGAGATCCGCTCCCGCCTGGGCTTTTTGGCCAACGTGGGGCTGGATTACCTCACCCTCTCCCGCTCCGCCAGCACCCTTTCCGGCGGGGAGAGCCAGCGGATCCGCCTGGCAACACAGATTGGCTCCAGCCTGATGGGGGTGCTGTACATCCTGGACGAGCCCAGCATCGGCCTGCACCAGCGGGACAACGACCGCCTTATCGCCACCCTCAAGCGGCTGCGGGACCAGGGCAACACCGTTATTGTGGTGGAGCACGACGAGGACACCATGCGGGCCTCCGACTACATCGTGGACGTGGGGCCGGGGGCGGGGGTCCACGGGGGGAGCATCGTTTTCTCCGGCCCGCCTTCCCGCATCACCGCCTGCAAGGAATCGGTGACAGGGCAGTTCCTCAGCGGGGCCCGGCAGGTGCCGGTGCCGGAGGTCCGGCGCCAGGGCAACGGCCGCTTCCTCCGGGTGGTGGGGGCCACCGAGCACAACCTGAAGGGGATCGACGTCGACTTCCCCCTGGGGACCTTTATCGCCGTCACCGGGGTTTCCGGCAGCGGCAAAAGCAGCCTGGTCAACGAGATCCTGTACAAGAGCCTTTCCGCCACCCTAAACCGCAGCCGGGCCCGCTCCGGGGCCCACCGGGAGATCCAGGGGGTGGAGTACCTGGACAAGGTCATCAACATCGACCAGTCCCCCATCGGCCGCACCCCCCGGTCCAACCCCGCCACCTATACCGGCACCTTTACCGATATCCGGGAGGTCTTCGCCTCCACCAACGACGCAAAGATGCGGGGCTACAAAAGCAACCGCTTCTCCTTCAACGTCAAGGGCGGGCGGTGCGAGGCCTGCGAGGGGGACGGCATCATCAAAATCGAGATGCACTTTCTGCCCGATGTCTTTGTCCCCTGCGAGGTCTGCAAGGGCCACCGGTACAACCGGGAGACGCTGGAGGTGCACTATAAAGGAAAGAACATCTATGACGTGCTGGAGATGACGGTGGAGGAGGGGCTTGGCTTCTTTGAGAACCTGCCCAAAATCAAGCGGAAGCTCCAGACCCTCTACGACGTGGGGCTGGGCTACCTCAAGATCGGCCAGCCCGCCACCACCCTCTCCGGCGGCGAGGCCCAGCGGGTAAAGCTGGCCACCGAGCTCTCCAAGCGCCCCACCGGCAAGACGGTGTATATTCTGGACGAGCCAACCACCGGCCTCCACGCCGCCGATGTCCAAAAGCTCATCGAGGTACTGCAAAAATTTGTGGATGCCGGTAATACTGTCATTGTCATTGAGCATAATATGGACGTGATCAAGACTGCCGACCATATCATCGACCTGGGCCCCGAGGGCGGGGACAAGGGGGGTACCCTGGTCTGCTGCGGCACCCCGGAGGAGGTGGCGGCCTGTCCAGGGTCCTACACCGGCCAGTATCTCCAAAAATACCTGGCCCAAAGGGGATAGGCCATTTTTACAGGGAAAGGGATTGACAAAATTATACTGTGGTGGTATACTTTTTGTGTTCCATACAGGATAGATCAGCGGTAACGAAAGGAGAAACCAAGATGGCAAAGTATGTTTGCACCGTGTGCGGATTTGTTTACGACGAGGCGGAGGGCCACCCCGACAGCGGCATCGCCCCCGGCACCAAGTGGGAGGATGTCCCCGAGGATTTCACCTGCCCCCTCTGCGGCGTGGGCAAGGATATGTTCGAGGCGGAATAAGGTCGATTGTTTTCCGGAGAAGCGCCGTCCGGGGAGGAAAAGCTCCCCGGGCGGCGCTTCCAAAGAACCGGAGGCCGTGCCGATCCGCGCGCCTCGGCGTTTGATACGGCTTCTCCGGCACCAGCGACAGAAAGGAAGCTTTTTCTTATGAAACAGATTTGCGACGGGATCTATGCGGTAGGGGCGCTGAACCCCGCCATGCGGGTTTTCGACATTGTAATGACCACCGATTACGGCACCTCCTACAACTCCTACCTGGTAAAGGGGCAGCAGAAAACCGCCCTGATCGATGTCTGCCACAAGAGCTTTTTCGAGCCCTACCTCCAGAACATCCGGGAGGTCTGCGACCCCAAGAGCATCGACTACATCGTCCTGAACCACAACGAGCCGGACCACACCGGCGCCCTGGCGGAGCTGCTGCCGGAGCTGGGGGACGTGACCATCTACACCTCCCAGGCAGGCTCCATCTACATCAAGGCCATCACCAACCGGCAGGACCTGAACCTCCATGTGGTAAAGGATGGGGAGACCCTGGACCTGGGGGGTAAAACGCTGAAGTTCATCTCCGCCCCCTTCCTCCACTGGCCGGACTCCATCTTTACCTACCTGCCGGAGGACAAGGTGGTGTTTACCTGCGACTTTTTGGGCGCCCACTACGCCGAGCCCTACACCTTCGATTACAACATGGCCTACCCGGAAAAGTACGGGAAGGCCCTCCACAGCTACTACGACGCCATCTTCGGGCCCTTCCGCAAATATGTCCAGGCGGGGCTCCAAAAGCTGGACGCCCTAAGCTTTGACATGGTTCTGCCCAGCCACGGCCCGGTGCTTACCACCGGCACCATGCTGGAAACCGCCATTGCCCGGTATCGCGGCTGGAGCGCCCCGGTCCAGCGGGAAGAGAAGCTGGCGGTGGTCTTTTACACCAGCGCCTACGGCAACACCAAGCGGCTGGCGGTGGAGGTGATGGACGGCATCCGCGAAAGCGGCAAGCAGGTGGAGGTCCGCCTCTGTGATATCATCGAGCACCCCATGGCGGAGCTGCGGCAGCTGCTGAACGAGTGCGACGCCTTCGCCATCGGCACCCCCACCATCAACCGGGACGCGGTGCCCCCGGTGTGGGAGCTGCTGGCGGGGATGGACGCCGTCAACAGCGCCAAGCGCCCCTGCGCCGTCTTTGGCTCCTTTGGCTGGAGCGGGGAGGGGACCGGCAACGTGGCGGCGCGGCTCCAGTCCCTGAAGTGCGCCCTGGTGGATGAGCCGCTGCGGGCCACCTTTGTCCCCACCCGGGAGGACCTGCAAAGGGCCCGGGAGCTGGGGGCCCGTCTGGCGGAGCAGCTGTAGCCGGGCAGAGGGGGCCGGTTTGGGCTCCCTGGACGGGCTGGCCGGTGGAACGAATCTGCCTGGGCGGCACACAGGGGCTTTTGAATAAGAAAAGTGTACGCTCCCCGGCCTGCCGGAAGGGATCCTCCGGCAGGCCGGGGTTCTTATTCACATTTTTGTAAAAATCCGCAAGAAAGATGGAGAATAAACCTTGCATCTTGATGGACACATATGGTAGAATAGCTGGGATAGAGTAAGGATCTGTCTTTGCCGCGGGAAAATGCCGCCGGGGACCCGCTTCCCCAATGCCTTTTTCCGCGGGAAGGGCAGATGCTCACCGAATGAACTTAGGAGGTAACATCACATGATTTCTGCTGGCGAGTTTCGGAACGGGGCTACCTTTGATATGGATGGCAATGTCTATTCCATTATCGAGTTCCAGCACGTCAAGCCCGGCAAGGGCGCGGCCTTTGTCCGCACCAAGATCCGCAACGTCATCACCGGCGCCGTGACCGAAAGGACCTTCAGCCCCACCGAAAAGTATCCGGTGGCCATGATCGAGCGCAAGGACATGGAGTACCTGTACAACGACGGCGACCTCTACTATTTCATGGACAGCGAGACCTACGAGAACCTGCCCATCAACGCCTCGGTGCTGGGGGATAACTTTAAGTTTGTCAAGGAGAACACGGTGGTAAAGGTCCTCTCCTACAAGGGCACCGTCTTTGGGGTGGAGCCCCCCAACTTTATGGAGCTCACCGTCACCAAGACCGACCCCGGCTTTGCCGGCAACACCGCCACCAACGCCACCAAGCCCGCCACCCTGGAGACTGGGGCGGAGATCAAGGTGCCTCTCTTTGTCAACGAAGGGGACCGCATCCGTGTGGATACCCGCACCGGCGAGTACATGGAGCGGGCCTGAGCCGTTTTGAAAGGATGCTGCGGGGCAGGGGAGAGGCCCGGTCCCGGGGATAACGAAGCTGCATCTGCGGCTGCCTGACGCTGCTTGGGCGGGAAATGCCCTGCCAAACCGGCATCACCAGCGGCGGGTGCGGCTTCCAAGTCAAAAGGAGGTTTTCTCAATGATGACTGTTACCGAGAAGGTGGCCTACCTCAAGGGGCTGGCCGAGGGGATGAAGATGGACGATTCCACCAACGAGGGCAAGCTGCTGCTGGCCATCATCGACACCCTGGACGACATCGCCCTGACTGTCTCTGACATGGAGGACAGCATGACGGAGCTGGCTGCCCAGGTGGACGAGATCGATGACGATTTGGGCGCGGTGGAGGAGGACCTGTACTGCGACGACGACGATTGCGACTGCGACGATGACGACGAGGCCCTCTACGAGGTGGAGTGCCCCAAGTGCGGCGATATCATCTGCCTGGACGAGGATATGCTGGACGAGGGGGAGATCGACTGCCCCAACTGCGGCGAAAAGCTGGAGTTTGACTTTGAGGACGGCTGCGACTGCGGCTGCCACCACGACGAGGAGTAGGTCCACCCATTCCACAAAGGGAAAGGGGGGAGGAGGCTCCCCCCTTTCTAAGAGCCTATTCAGGATCTCCCGGTGCGACGAATTGGCAGGGATTTTTACGTCCTGCAAGGCAAAAACCGCAGGAATACTTGCTGTATTGCAAGGTTTTTTCCAGGCGCTAAGAGCCGCCTTTGGCGGTTGCGCCTGGACGCGCCTGCGGGCGCAGTAACGCCGCAGGGCGGAAAAAGACCTGCCAAGGCGGCGTACAGGGAGATTTTGGATAGGCTCTTACGGAAGGGGTATGAAACAAGCCCCCCGGGGCATCTAATGGGGAGTGTGGAACAGTGACAGGGAAAAAGACCAGCCCGGCAAAGGAGGCGGCCCTGATGGGGATGCTCTTTGCCATGGCCATGGCCCTAAGCTTTGCGGAGTCGCTGCTGCCGGTGCTCCCCATGCTGCCGCCGGGGTTTAAGCTGGGGCTTTCCAACATCGTTACCATGTACACCCTGTTTATGCTGGGGACCAAAAGGGGGTTCGCCATCGCGGTGATGAAGTCCCTTTTTGTCCTGCTGACCCGGGCGCCGGTGGCGGCCTTTATGAGCCTTTGCGGCGGGCTGCTGTCGGTGGTATGTATGGCCCTTTGCGCCAGAGTCCGGTGGCTGCGGGGGGACTATATGCTCCTCAGCGTCATCGGGGCGCTGGCCCACAACCTGGGGCAGCTGCTGGCCTCGGTGGCCTACACCAGCACGGTGATGCTTTACTATCTGCCAGTGCTGGTGGTTTCCGGCATCGTTATGGGGATCGTCACTGGGACGGTCCTGCGGGTAGCGATGCCCTATATCAATCGATTGGGCCTGGGCTGAGGGGCAGCGCTCCTCCCCCGGGGACCAAAACCGCAACTCTAAGAGATTTGGAGGGATGTGCAAGTGCCATCATTATTCAGCAAAGCGTTAAATGGCGTCAGTGTAAAGCACTGCAAAAACACCGCCAGCAGCGCCGCTGTCAGGATGCCTGTGCCGGACAAGGTGGTTATCCCCATGATCCAGCATATGGGGGCGCCCTGTGAGCCGCTGGTAAAGGTGAACGACACCGTGACGGTGGGGCAGCTCATCGGGGACAGCAACGCTTTCCTTTCGGCGCCGATCCATTCCAGCGTTTCCGGTACCGTCACCGCCATCGAGGATTTCATCACCGCCGGCGGCGACAAATGCAAGGCGGTGGTGATCACCACCGATAAGCTCCAGACCGTCTGCCCCGACCTGACACCCCCCGCCGTGAACAGCCAGAAGGATCTGGTTGCCGCGGCCCGGGCCTGCGGCCTGGTGGGGCTGGGGGGCGCGGGCTTCCCCACCCACATTAAGCTGAACCCCAAGAATTTGGCGGATGTGGATACCCTGGTCATCAACGGCGCGGAGTGCGAGCCCTTTATTACCTGCGATATGCGCCTGATGCTGGATAAAACCGACAGCATCGTCGGCGGCATCCGGCTGGTGATGAAGCACCTGGGCCTTAAGACCTGCGTCATCGGCATCGAGGGCAACAAGCCGGAGGCCATCGAGGCCATGACCAAAGCGGTGGCCGGGCTGGAGAACGTCAGCGTCCTGACCATGAAGGCCTGCTACCCCAAGGGGGCGGAAAAGGTGATCATCTACGAGACCACCGGCCGCGTGGTGGAGGAGGGAAAGCTCCCCGCCGATGCCGGCGTGATCGCCATGAACGTTGCCACCATCAGCAAGCTGTACGACTATGTGCAGACCGGGATGCCCCTGGTGGAGAAGATGCTTACCGTCGACGGCGGCGCCGTGGCCGAGCCCAAGAACATCATCGCCCCCATCGGCACCCCCATCAAGGATATGCTGGCCTTCTGCGGCGGGTGCAAGACCGAGCCCAGAAAGCTGTTGATGGGCGGCCCCATGATGGGCATCTGCGTCACCAGCGACGAATTCCCGCTGCTGAAGAACAACAACGCCATCCTGGCCTTTGACGAGGAGCAGTGCCGGCCGGTGAAGGAGACCGCCTGCATCCGCTGCGGCCGGTGCCTGCGGGCCTGCCCCTTTGACCTGGCCCCCGCCGCCATGGATAAGGCCTACCATATGGGCAATGTGGATAAGCTCCGGGAGCTGAAGGTGAACCTCTGCATGGAGTGCGGCTGCTGCTCCTATGTCTGCCCCGCCCACCGGGAGCTGGCCATGTACAACAAGCTGGGCAAGCGTCTGCTCAGAGAAGCGAAGTAGGGGGTGTGAAGAATTGTCTAATCTGAAAGTCATCGCCCCTGCTCCACACTTCCGGAGCGGGGAAAGCACCAGCTCCATCATGCTCAGCGTGGTTGCCGCCCTCATCCCCGCGGTGGTCATCTCCTTCCTGGTCTTTGGCCCCCGGGCGCTGCTGTTAGAGGCGGTCTGCGTTGCGGCTTCGGTCCTCTTTGAGTACCTCTTCCGGGTGATCATGTGCCGCCGGGATAACACCATCTGGGATTGCAGCGCCGTAGTCACCGGCCTGCTGCTGGCCTTTAACCTGCCGGTGGGGATTCCCCTGTGGATGGCGGTGCTGGGCTGCGCCGTGGCCATCATCGTCACAAAGCAGCTCTTTGGCGGCATCGGCCAGAATTTTGCCAACCCCGCCATTGTGGGCCGCATCTTCCTGCTGGTCTCCTTTGGCAGCCGGATGACCACCTGGGCCGCTCCCCAGGGGTACTTTGGCGTGGACGCCGTTTCCGGCGCCACCCCCCTGGCCATCCTGAAGGACCCGTCCCTGGGCCTTAAGCCCCTGCCCGATATGCTGAATATGCTGCTGGGCATCCGGGGCGGCAGCGTGGGGGAAACCTGCATTGTGGCCCTGGTCATCGGCGGTATCTTCCTCATCTGGAAGAAGGTCATCACCGCCACCACCCCGGTGGTCTTTCTGGCCACCATCGTGGTCCTTTCCTGCTGCTTCGGCCTCAACCCGGCCTATGAGCTGGTGGCCGGCGGCGCGGTGCTGGGGGCCTTCTTTATGGCCACCGATTACGCCACCTCCCCCGTCACCGAGTCCGGCAAGGTCATCTTTGCCCTGGGCTGCGGCGTCATCACCATGCTGATCCGGGCCTTCGGGTCCTATCCGGAAGGTGTTTCCTTCTCGATCCTGCTGATGAACATTCTGACCCCGCACATCGACAATCTGACCAGAAAGAAGCCCTTTGGAGGTGTTGTGAAATGAAAGCAGTCAAGGAATTTGTAGTACCCGCGGCGGTGCTGACGGTTATTTGTCTCGTTGTTTCCGCGGCTCTGGCTGGAACCTACCAGCTCACCGAGCCGGTCATCGAAGCCGCCAAGAGGGCGGAGGCGGACCAGTCCCGCGTGGTGGTCCTCCCCGACGGCCAGAACTTTGAGCAGGTCCCCGCCGACGGGCTGGAGAACATCGTGGAGGCCTATAAGGCCGGCAACGGCGCCGGCTATGTCATCACCGGCAAGGCCAAGGGCTACGGCGGCGACCTCCAGGTTATGGCCGGCATCACCAGCGACGGCAAAATCGCCGGCGTCAAGCTGATGGACAACAACGAGACCCAGGGCATCGGCTCCAAGACCGGCGAGGACGCCTACACCAGCCAGTACAAGGGCAAGGACAGCACCCTGGACGGCGTCACCACCATCTCCGGCGCCACCATCTCCTCCAAGGCCTTCCAGTCCGCCGTTACCAGCATCTTCCAGGCCTACGGCTCCCTGGCCGGGGTGGAGGTAGCCGCCCCCGAGGCGGAGGACTACAGGGTCAGCGTCTTCCCGGATGTCACCGACTTTACCGAGGTTGCGGTGGAGGGCGCCAAGGCGGCCTACAAGGCCGGGGATGCCGGCTATATCCTGGTGATGGAATCCAAGGGCTGGGAGTACGCCACAAGCCCCATGGAGGTCTATGTGGGGGTTGGCAACGACGGTAAGATCGCCGGCGTTGTGGTGGGCGAAAATTCCGAGACACCCCCGGTGGCCGACGTTCTCAAGCCCGAGTACCTTTCCAAGTATATCGGCAAGGATTCCCCCGACGGCATCGACAATGTCTCCGGCGCCAGCCAGACCTCCCTGGGCATCAAGAAGGCGGTTCGGGCCGCCATGGAGCTGGCCCCCGGCCTCATCGGCGACGCTTCCGCCCCCGCTGACGCAATCGGCGGGGCAGACGGGGAGACCGATATTGTTGTCGGCGACCTCTTCACCGTCACCACCACCGCCAAGGGCTACCGGGGCGCGGTAGGGGATGTGGTTGTCACCGTCAGCATCGATGCCAACGGCAAGATCGCCGCCATCGAGGTGGACGCCAGCATCGAGACGGTGGGCGTTGGCTCCCAGGCCGAGGACGCCGCCTATACCGACAGCTGGAAGGGCCTGGGCGAGGGGGAGGCTCCCGCCGCCATCTCCGGGGCCACCATGACCTCCAACGCGGTGCAGGAGGCTGTCGCCAAAGCCTTCGCCGCCTACAATGCTTCGAAAGGAGCGTAAGGAATGAATAAGCTGAAGATCCTCACCAACGGCATCATCAAGGAAAACCCGGTGCTGGTGCTGGTGCTGGGCACCTGTCCGGCCTTGGCCGTCACCAACTCCACCATCAACGGCGTGGGGATGGGCCTGGCCGCAACCTTCGTCCTCATCTGCTCCAACGTGGTCATCTCCCTCCTTAAAAAGGTTATCCCGGATAAGGTCCGCATCCCCTGCTACATCGTCATCATCGCGGGCTTTGTCACCATCGTACAGCTGATGATGCAGGCCTACATGAAGTCCCTTTATGACGCGCTGGGCATCTTCCTTTCCCTGATTGTGGTCAACTGCGTCATCCTGGGCCGGGCCGAGATGTTCGCCAACAAAAACAGCGTCTACGATTCCTTCCTGGACGGCGTGGGGATGGGCATCGGCTTTACCCTGGCCCTCTTCCTCATGGGCGCCCTCCGGGAGATCTTCGGGGTGGGCACCTTCTGCAACATCCCCATCCCCGGCCTGTCCTCCGAGCCCATCGCCCTCCTGGCCCAGGCTCCCGGCGGCTTCTTTGTCTACGGCTTCATCATCGCCATCCTCAACAAGGTTTCCAACGGCAAGGCGGTCAAGCGCAAGAGCTTTGGCTGTGAATCCTGCCCCTCCCACGCGGGGTGCAGCGGCGCTTTGAAAGGGGGCTGCGGTAGATCATGAAAGAAATGCTCATCATCCTTTTTACCGCCATCCTGGTAGAAAACTATGTCCTGATGAAGTTTTTGGCCATCTGCTCCTTCCTGGGTGTTTCCAAGAAGCTGGATGCCGCCATCGGCATGAGCGCCGCCGTGATCTTCGTAATGCTCATGGCCACCGCCGCCACCTGGCCCATCTACCACTATATCCTGGATCCCCTAAAGCTGGGGTATATGCAGACGGTGATTTTTATCCTGGTCATCGCCGCCCTGGTGCAGCTGGTGGAGATGATCCTGAAGAAGTTCATGCCCCCCCTGTACCGCTCCCTGGGCGTCTTCCTGCCCCTGATCACCACCAACTGCGCCATCCTGGGCGTGGTGGTGCTGAACATCACCAAAACCTACACCTTCTCCCAGTCGATGGTCAACTCCCTGGGGGCCGGCCTGGGCTACCTGCTGGCCATGGTGCTCTTCTCCGGCGTCCGTTCCCGGGTGGATACCGCCGACGTGCCGGAATGCTTCAAGGGGGTTCCCATCACCTTAGTGGCCGCCTCTATCATGTCTGTGTCCTTCATGGGCTTCACCGGCCTTGTGGAGAATATGTTTAAGTAAGGAGGAATAGAGATGATTCAGGGAATTTTGGTCGTTTCCGGCATTGGCTTAGCCGCCGGTGTCCTCCTTGTGATCGCCTCCAAGTTTATGTTTGTGCCGGTGGACGAGACCGCCGAGAAGGTCCGGGCCTGCCTGCCCGGGGCCAACTGCGGCGCCTGCGGCTTTGCGGGGTGCGACGGCTACGCCGACGCCCTCGCCAAGCGGGACGGCACCGTTAAGCCCAACCTCTGCACCCCCGGCGGGGAGGCTGCGGCAAAGGGCATCTGCGAGGTGCTGGGCCTCCCCTTTGAGGGGGTAAAGGCGGCCAAATCGATGATCCGCTGCTCCGGCGACTTTGACACCAGCGTTTACGTCATGGACTACGAGGGCCCCAAGACCTGCCGGGCCTGCAACGCCTTCTACCAGGGCCGCAGGAGCTGCTCCTATGGCTGCCTGGGGTACGGCGACTGCGTCGAGGTCTGCAAGTTTGGCGCCCTCTCCATCCAGAACGGCCTGGCGGTGGTAAACCGCGACCTCTGCACCGGCTGCGGCGCCTGCGCCAAGGTCTGCCCCAACCACCTTTTCGAGATGATCCCGGACAGCAGCGCCGTGTGGGTGGGCTGTGCCTCCCACGACAAGGGCGCCTTTGTCCGCAAGGTCTGTAAGGCCGGCTGCATCGGCTGCATGAAGTGCCAGAAAACCTGCGAGTACGGCGCCATCACCGTCACCGACGGCCTGGCCCACATCGATCCGGAAAAGTGCACCAACTGCGGCGCCTGCGCCGAGGCCTGCCCGGTCCACGTCATCCACAAGCTGTAACACGGCAATTCTTTTTGTCCGCCCCTCCCAAAAAGAGGGGCGGGCTTTTACAATGCAGGTTTGATAAGCTATAAACGATGGAGGACAGACATATGCAAACAATCATTGTTTTATTGAACCCGGGGAAGCTTGCCAATCCGGATATAGATCTGTGTTACTGCGTCCCGGACCGTATAGAGGAGGTTTCCTGCGGGGCGATCCGGGACAACGGCTATGATTATATCGACACCGAAGCCGGCCAGCCCGGCCCGTTAATGGGAATCTGGCTTGAAACAGAGTCGGCGGGCGAAAATTGGCCCATCATCAAAAAGATATTTGAGGACGAAAGCTTCAAAGGAAACGATTTGTCTGCTTCGGCGAAAATCTACATTTCGGAAAATGATACAGAAGCGCTGGAAAATTGTACCCTGGTCTTCCCGAATTAAAAAATCGGTTTAACGGGCAGTGGACTTGGGGGGCTTACTGTCCGTTTTGTCATTTTGACAATAGGGAAACCTAATAAGAACCGGTTCAGGCGTTAAGCGAATCCCGGCACGGAAGAGAAATGTCCAAAACCACCGCCGTTGCCTTTTGCGGCCATTTATGCTATAGTTAGCAGTGGAAAAAGCTTGTCTCAGGAGGTTATCCACTTATGAAAAGGTTGTTTACCCTCATTCGCCAGGGGAAGCTGGAGGAGGTGGCCAAGCTGCTGGACAAAAACCCGGCGCTCATCTCCTGCACTGCCACCGCGCCCCCCAAAAAGGACGACGGCCAGTCGCCGCTGATGGTGGCCATCAAAAGCGACAACCTGGAGGTTGCCCACCTGCTGCTGGATCGTGGGGCGGACGTTAACTTCCGGGACGCTCCCACCCAGCCCCACAACGAGTCCGCCCCCATCTGGTACAACGCCGTGGGCCAGTGCTTTATGCGGGCGGGGAACACCGTCTCTGACCAGGCCAAAGAGCGGAGCAAGGGGTACTTCCTGCTGCTGCGCCGGCTGCTGGAGCTGGGGATGGACCCCAACCAGAAATTCACCACCGACCGTTTGGCCCGCAACGCGTGGCAGGTGGCCCTGGATGACTACGAGCAGCACGCCCGCTCCTCCTACCCCAGCTACTATGTGGAGCAGACCAAGCAGATCAACCGCCAGCTCCGGGAGATGCTGCGGGCGGTGCTGGACGAGCTGTTGGCCCACGGGGTGGACATCCACGACCACGAGCCGCCGGAGAAGCTGGCCACCACCACCTGCCTCCTGCTGCGGAACCTGGAGGAGGGCCGGGAGCTTTTTGACGGCTTTTACGGCCTGGACCCGGATTCCGACGCCTTTAAGCCCCACACCATGAAGTACCGGGGGAAGGAGCGGCTGATCCAGCCCTCCCTTACGGTGGAGGATTACCGCCAGAAGTACGAGATCCAGTGGAGGGAGCTGGAGCCGGTTCTGCGGGCCTACTACCAAAAAAAGTGATACCGGAGATAAAACAGGGGACAAAGAAAAGAAAAAAAGTTCAAAAATCCGGAATCCGGCAGGAAATAGTTTGTTTTTTGCTCCGTGGGATGTTATAATTGATAATCAGCAGTGTGATTTTTGACATAATAATCAGTTTACGCGGCATTTCGCCGTCAGGAGGTATTTTATGGAGCAGCAGAAGGTTTTCCCTACGGCGTGTTTCGGGTTCGATAAAAAGGTGGTTTTGGACTACATATACGAACAGGACACCGCCGCTAAGGCTCGGGAGGCAGAGCTGACCCAGCGCGCTACCCAGCTGGAGGAGCAGTCCGCCGAGCTGCAAAGCTCGTTGGAGGAGCTCAGCGCCCAGTGCGAGCTCTTTAAGGCCCAGCTTTACAGCGAAAAGGAGTCTGCCCTTACGGTAAAATCCAGCTACGATAAGCTCCGGTCCGATGCCGACCAGCTGGTACAGGTGGCCCGAAACAAGGACAAGGAGCTGCAAATTCAGCTGGAGCTGAACAAGCAGCTGCAAAACCGCAATACCGAGCTGGAGCTGCGGCTGGCCGACCTGACCCAGGAGCTTCAGGACGCCGCCCAGCAGCCGCAGCCGGCGGCGCAGCAGGGCAACCCCTCGGTGGAGGCGGTGCTGGAGGAGGCCAGAGCCCAGGCCGCCGCCATCCTGGAGCAGGCCCGGCAGGACGCCGAGTCCATCCGGGAGCGCGCCGCCGCCAAGGAGGCGGACCACACCGCGGAGATCGCCCGCCTGCGGGACGAGCTGTCCCGCATCCGGGAGGCGGTAGGGGAGACCCTCTCCCAGTTCGAGGGGGAGATCTCCCGGCTGGACGGGGAGAAGGCGGAGCCGGCCGTTCCCCCAAAGGAGGCGGAGAGCAGCCGTTTTTTTCCACAGGAGCCCGCTCCCCAGGAGGCCGGGCGGACCAAGATCAAAATCCGCCGCTAAGGCCGAGGCAGAGCCGGGCCCCCTGTCGTTACCATAGCAAAAGGAGCTTTGCCCAGGTCCTGGGGGAAGGGCTGCTGCGCTGTCTTTCCCGGTGGCTGTAGTCGGACTGGCTTTTGGGAAAAGGAGAGGTGATATCAATGTTTGGGCTGTCTGCGATCAGTGATATCTGGATCACTCTGCGGGAGATGGTGACAGGGGCCATCAGCATCTTCCGGATACAGGATGCTGTGGATATCCTTGTGATGGCCTTCCTGATCTACCACTTGATCGCCCTGGTAAGGGAGACCCGGGCGGGACAGCTGATCAAGGGTGTTTTTGCCATCCTCTTCCTTTATTTTATCGCCTATGTGCTGGAGCTTTACACCCTGCGCACCCTGATGGAGATCATCATCCGGTATGGGGCCCTGGTGCTGCTGGTCCTCTTCCAGCCGGAGCTGCGCAAGGTGCTGGAGCAGGTGGGGCGGACCTCCCTTTCCAACCTGGTCTTTTTTACCCCCAACATGAACGCCGCCGAATACGAGCGTAAGCAGATGATCAAAACCATCAACGCCATCTGCGACAGCTGCGCCATCCTCTCCCGGGAGAGGATCGGCGCGCTGATTGTGCTGGAGCGGGAAACCAAGCTGGGGGATATCATCGCCACCGGCACCATCATCGATTCCCAGCCCAGCGCCGACCTGATTAAAAACGTCTTCTTCCCCAACTCCCCCCTCCACGACGGGGCGTTGGTTATTCGCAACAGCCGTCTTTATGCCGCCGGCTGTTTTCTGCCCCTTTCGGATAACTACGGCATCAGCCGGGCCCTGGGCACCCGCCACCGGGCGGCGCTGGGGATGAGCGAGGTTTCCGACGCCATTGTGGTGGTGGTATCGGAGGAGACCGGCGCTGTCACCATGGCCCGCAACGGCAGGCTGGAGCTGGATATGGGGGTAAACGGCCTTAGCGCCGCCCTCTTCCACGAGTTTGTGGAGGAGGAAGGGGAGGGGGCCGCCGAGAAAAAGAAGAAGCTTTTCAGGAGGGCCAGAAAATGAAGCTGCCAAGCCTTTCGGGTATTTTGAAGAAGCCCAGCTATATGGTGATTCTGTCGCTCCTCATCGCTGTGCTGGCCTGGTTTGTGGTCATCAACACCGCGCCGGACCAGGAGCGGCTGGTGACGGTAAAGAACATCCCGGTAAACACCACCGCCGCCACCACCGCCCTGCGCACCCTGGGCCTCAATGTCATCGAGGGAGCGGATCGCCAGGTATCGGTCCAGGTCCGGGGGCGGGTTGTGGAGGTAGGCAACCTAAAGCCGGAGGACATCCAGGTGACGGCCAGCTTTTCCAATGTCCTGGGGCCGGGCACCTACGACCTGCGCCTTACCGCGGCCACCACCGCCGGCACGGTGACGGCCATCTCCCCGGAGACCATCTCCATGACCTTTGACCGGGAATCGAAGAAGGAGCTGCCGGTATCGGTGGATATCACCGGCCTTTCGGTGCCGGAAAACGACTATATTTTGGGCAGCGTCAGCGCCAGCCCTGCCACCATCACCGTCCGGGGGCCGGAAAAGGAGCTGGCCCGCATCAGCCGGGCGGTGGTCCACGCCGAGCTGGGGGAGCCTTTGACCCGTTCCCAGGTCATCTCCTCCGATGTTGTTCTGCTGGATAACGACGAAAAGCCGGTGGAAAGCAACCACGTCACCGTGGACTTTAACACCGCGGATATCACCATCCCGGTAAAGCGCAAGGTGGAGCTGCCCCTGCGCCTCTCCTTCATCAACGTTCCCGACGGTTTCCCCCTGGAGGAGCTGGAGTACACCCTTTCCAACGACACCATTGTTGTGGCGGCCCAGGAGCGCTCCATCGCCAACACCACCGAGATCGTCGCCGGGGCCATCGACTTTGAGGACCTGGACCTCACCACCCAAAGCACCTACACCTTCCAAATCCGCCTGCCGGAGGACTTTGTCAATGTGGAGAACATCGAGAACGTGATGGTGGAGTTCAATACGGAAGGTCTTGCCTCCACCTACCTGAACCTCCGGGATTTTTACGTCATCAACGCCCCGGGCGGCTTTACCGTCACCCCCATGACACAGACCCTCTACAACGTAAAAATCATCGGGGACGAGGAGCTGATCAAATCGGTGAAATCCGGGGACTTTATGGTGACAATCGATCTTTCCGACCGGGAGGTGCAGGCGGGGCAGTACGAGGTGCCGGTGAGCATCTCGGCCCCCACCCAGGGCAGGGTATGGGCCCTGGGCAGCCACACCGCGGTGGTGTATATCCAATAGGCGCGTTGGCGCGGCATCGGGCCTGTCCGGCAGAGCGGGCAGGCCCCTTTTTTGGCAGAGGAGGAGGGAAAGGGCTTGACCATCCTGGTAAATAATATCTCGGTGGGCCTTTTGGAGGACCAGGAGAACCGCTGGCAGAAGGCGGTCCAGAGGGCGGGGCTCCACCCCGGGCAGGTGGAGGGGTTTTATACCGCCAAGCGCTCGGTGGACGCCCGGCGGAAGGACCGCATCCGCTTTTTGTACACCGTCGGCATCAGGCTGCGGGAGGGGGTGGAGCCGAAGCTCCGGGAGGGAGTCCGCCTCTGTCCGGACACCGCCCCGGTCTGCCCGGTCCCCGGCCTGGTGCCCATGGCGCACCCCCCGGTCATCGCCGGCTTTGGCCCGGCGGGGATGTTCTGCGGCCTGCTGCTGGCCCGGATGGGCTACCGCCCCATTATCCTGGAGCGGGGCCAAGCCATGGAGGACCGGGTGAAGGCGGTGGAGGCCTTTTTTGCCGGCGGCCCCTTGCAGGAGGAGAACAATGTCCAGTTTGGGGAGGGGGGCGCGGGCACCTTTTCGGACGGCAAGCTCACCACCCGGATCGGGGACCCCCGGTGCAGCCTGGTGCTGGAGGAGTTCATCCGCCTGGGGGCGCCGGAGGAGCTGCGGTGGGAGCAGAAGCCCCACATCGGCACCGACCGCCTCCGGGAGGTTGTGGTCCGCTTCCGCCGGGAGATCGAGTCCCTGGGGGGAGAGATCCGCTTTGGCGCCAGGCTGGAGGGCGTCACCCTGCAAAACGGGGCGGTGGCAGGCGTGGTTGCCGGCGGGGTGCCCGTCGCCACCGAGAACCTGGTGCTGGCGGTGGGCCACAGCGCCCGGGATACCTTTGCCATGGTCCGGGAGCTGGGGCTGGAGCTGGAGGTCAAGCCCTTTTCGGTGGGGGTGCGGATTGAACACCTCCAAAAGGAGATTGACAGGGGGCTTTACGGGGAGTGGGCGGGCCACCCCCTCCTCCCCAAGGGGGAGTACCAGCTGAGCAGCCGCAGCCGGGACGGGCAGGCGGTGTACACCTTTTGTATGTGCCCCGGCGGGGTGGTGGTGCCGGCGGCCTCGGCGGCGGGGACGGTTGTCACCAACGGCATGAGCAACTACCGCCGGGACGGCGCCAACGCCAACGCCGCCCTGGTGGCCTCGGTGGACAGCCGGGACTTTGGGGAGGACCCCATGGCGGCGCTGA
>JAAWGY010000255.1 GCA_022795575.1 Angelakisella sp.
ACCTTGAAATACATATCGTATTCCTGCGCTTTTTTGGCATCGGCAGTCAAAAAATTTGCTCGCCAATCTGCGCACTTCGGCTATTGGTACAGCTTCTAAAAAGGGCAGAGGCTCCCTCTTGGGTGCCGCCTTTGAGGACATCCCGCCGCAGGCGGCTCCTGGGCCGTTGGAGAAATCCCTGCCAAGGCGGCGCGCTGGGAGATCTTGAATAGGCTCTCAGAGACATCACAAGGAGGGTGAAGATGAAAAAGGTCATTGGCGTTGTGCTGTCTGTGCTGTTCTGCCCCCTGTTCTTTTTGGGGTGCTGGTGGTTCTGGTTCCAGATGCTTACCACCCCTGCCCCGCTTTTGGCGGCGGCCCTCTCCTATGCCCTGGGCACGGCGCTCTACTTCCTGTGGGCCGGCAAAGCCCTTTCCCGCTGGACCGGCCTGGGCCGTGCCTCCCTCTGCCTCTGGATGTTGCTGCTGGGCTACCCCCTCTGCTGGGGCGCAATGCTTCTCTGCTTCCCGGCCCTGCCCCTTTCCTCGGTCCTAATCATCCAAATCCTCATCATTACCGCCGTCATCGCCGGCACCTGGGCCATCATCGCCGTTGTCTGCCTCTTGGCCCGCCAGCTCCTCCGCCTCCTCCGGACACCGCCGGCAGTGGTGGGGCGCAGGGCGAAGAACGCCCTCCTGGCCCTGTGGCGGGTGGCCAGCATGGGGCTGCTGGTGGGCTCCCTCGCCTGCCTTTGGGTGGGGGGCCAGGGCTATTTTACCCTCCGCCCCGCCGAAACGTACGCCGACCGCGGCGTCCACACCTTTGTGGCCCGCAGCGTCTACCCCACCAGCGAGACGGTCCGCAGTGGCAGCCGCCAGCGAACCCGGATCGTCTACAAGCTGGAGTACAAATCGAAGAACGGACAGTACAAATACACCGAACGGGTCCCCGCCGAAAGCATCGGCAAGGAGTATATCCGGGAAAAGCGTTCCCAGGAGCGCCGGGTCCTTTCCATCCCGGAGGAAAAGAAGTACATCACGGTAGCGCCGGAGTACACCCCGGAAAGCTACGTCCAAAGCCAGCGGCGGCGGTTCCTGACGATGTTCGGGGCCTCGGCGGCCTACCTTACCGGCGCGGCGGCGGTGTTCATCTGGCGCAGACAGCGGGATGAACCCAGCATTACCGCGACCGAATAGCGGTAAAAAGGAGCAGTATGGAAAAGCTACAGGATACACAAAACCAGCAGCCCGGCAGGGGCGCCCCGCCGCTGCGGGTAAAGCTGCTGCGGCCCGGCGCGGTGATGCCCCGGCGGGGGACGCCGGAGAGCGCCGGGCTGGACCTTTCCGCGGCCATCGACGCCCCGGTGGAGGTGCGCCACGGGGAGGTGGCGGAGATCCCCACCGGTATCGCCATCCAGCTGGCGCCGGGGTACGTCTGCCTGGTCTTTGGCCGGAGCGGCCTGGGGGTAAAGCACGGGGTGGCCCCGGCCAACGCCGTGGGGGTGGTGGACAGCGATTACCGGGGGGAGCTCCGGGTCTTCCTCACCTGCCACAAGGAGGGGGGCTACACGGTGCAGCCGGGGGAGCGGATCGCCCAGATGGTGATCCTGCCGGTATGGACGGGGGAGCCTGTCCAGGCGGAGGCGCTGGAGGAAAGCCAGCGGGGCACCGGGGGCTTCGGCTCCACCGGCACGATGTAGCAGGCGCCCCCGGCAGCCTGGAATCAGCCTTATGGAGGAAGCGAAATGATCACCATCCGAAGAGAAGCCCGGCAGGACCGCCAGACGGTGGAGGAGCTCACCTGGCGGGCCTTTTACAACCTGTATCTGCCGGGGTGCGTGGAGCATTACCTGGTTCACACCATGCGGGAGCACCCGGACTTTATCCCGGAGCTGGACCTTGTGGCCGAGGAGGACGGCCAGATTCTGAGGAGCATCATGAGCCATTCGTTTATCGAGTAAACTTTGCGGCGTGAAGGGAGAGCATCGATATGGCAGAAATCATTCTGGCGTCCCAGTCCCCCAGGCGGCAGGAGCTGATGTCCGCCATCGCCCCGGGGTTCCGGGTGGTGGTGTCCCAGGTGGCGGAGGACCTCGCCCCAGGCACCCCACCGGGGGAGGCGGTGGAGGAGCTGGCCCTCCGGAAGGCGGGGTCGGTGCTGGCGTCGGCGCCGGCCGGGGCGGACTGGGTGGTGATCGGCGCGGACACGGTGGTGGCCATCGACGGCCGGATTTTGGGCAAGCCCCGGGACCGGGAGGACTGCCTAAAGATGCTGGCGCTTCTATCGGGGCGGGAACACGTGGTTTACACCGGGGTAGCGCTGCTGCGGGGGGAACAGAAGCGGGTCTTCCGGGAGGAGGCCCGGGTGGAATTCTGGCCCCTCACCCCAAAGGAGCGCCACTGGTACGCCGACACGCCGGAGCCCTACGACAAGGCCGGGGGGTACGGCATCCAGGGGCTGGGGGCGGTGCTGGTAAAGGGGATTGTGGGGGACTACTTTACTGTGATGGGGCTGCCGGTAGCCCGGCTGTGGCGGGAGCTGCGGGACTTTGTGCCGGGGTATTTTCCGCTGTAGCGGCTTGGAGCCGGCGACTTTTGGGGGACGCTCTTGCCGTCTCCCTTTTTTTGCTCTATAATAAAACAAGGACCGTCGGGGGACTTTCCGTTCTGTCCAGTCCGGCGGAACCGTATCAAATAAGGAGGTCTGCCCTATGCCGTCCCTGCGCCAAGATGCCGATGAGATTATCCAAGCTTCCATCCGCGCCGCTATGCCCGATTCTGCTGTCCGCCGTGCCCTCCAGAACCACACCTTTGGCCCCGGGCGGCTTGTGCTTACCGCTGCCGGCAAGGGGGGCTGGCAGATGGCAAAGGCGGCTTACGAGCTGCTGGGCGACCGAATCCAGGATGGCGTTGTCATCACCAAATACGACCACGCCAAGGGGCCCATCGGCAATCTAAGAATCTTTGAGGCCGGGCATCCGGTCCCTGACGAAAACTCCTTCCGGGCCACCCAGGCCGCCATCGACCTTGTGGCGGGGCTGGGGCCGGAGGACACCGTTCTGTTCCTCCTTTCCGGGGGTGGTTCCGCTCTGTTTGAAAAGCCGCTTATTCCGCCGGAGGAGCTGACCGGCCTTACTAAGCAGCTGCTGGCCTGCGGGGCGGACATTGTGGAGATGAACACGGTACGCAAGCGGCTTTCCGCTGTCAAGGGGGGACGGTACGCAGAGCTTTGCGCTCCTGCCCGGGTGTTTTCCATCGTGCTGTCGGATATCATCGGGGATCCGCTGGATATGATCGCTTCCGGGCCGGCTTATCCGGACGGGTCTACCAGCCGGCAGGCGCTGGGGATTGTGGAGAAGTACGGCCTTACTCTGTCGCCGTTGGCTATGGAACTGCTGGGGCGGGAGACGCCCAAGGCTTTGGACAACGTGGAGACGCACATCACGGGGAGTGTGCGGGAGCTTTGCGCGGCGGCGGCGGCCAGTGCCCAGGCGCTGGGGTATGAGCCGGTGGTGCTTACTGACTGCCTCACCTGCGAGGCGCGGGAGGCGGGGAGCTTTTTGGCCTCGGTGGCACGGTACCACGGGGGGGCGGAGCGCTCGATGGCGTTTATTGCCGGGGGGGAGACGGTGGTTCACCTTACCGGGGACGGCAAGGGGGGGCGGAACCAGGAGGTTGCCTTAGCGGCGGCGCAGGGGATTGCCGGGCTGCGGGGGGCGGCGGTATTCTCGGTTGGTTCGGACGGGACGGATGGGCCTACGGACGCGGCGGGGGGATATGTGGACAGCACTACTCAGGCGCGGCTGGCGGAGCAGGGGGTGCAGATCTTTGATGTTCTACAGCGCAATGACGCTTACCATGCGTTGGCTAAGGTGGACGGGCTGGTTATTACCGGTGGTACCGGGACCAATGTCAATGATGTCAGCGTGGCGCTGCTGAAGCGGTAACGATAAAATAAGGGGGAAAGCCTGTCCCACAGGTTGTGCCCGCCGGGGCTACCCGGCCGCAGGTCCAGGGCCGCGCAGGCCCTGGTCGCTCCCGCAGGAGCGAAACTCCCCAGGAC
>JAAWGY010000256.1 GCA_022795575.1 Angelakisella sp.
CTTCGGCAGCTGAAAAAGCTCCTCGCCCAGCTGTATGCCGCCAATTCTGATGATTGCTATAAGAAGATCGCCATCCCGGAATATTTCGCCCTCTATAACAACCAAAAGCAATTCGGTCTTCTGCCGGGGCTGGCCACCACCTACGGGAACCTTGCCGCCGCCCACGGAAAGCCAGAGGACTGCATTGGCTGCCGTCGGTGCGAAAACCACTGCCCTCAGCATCTGCCCATCCGGGAATACCTGAAGGAAGTGGCGGCGGAGCTGGGAGGGTAAGCGCCAATCAAAAAAGAAAGGGAAAGTACTGCCATGAAACAGATTTTCATCACCACGATTGCCGCCGTCCTGCTGTTTGCTCTGTCGGCTTGCGGCGTTCCCCAGTCGTCCTCCCAAAGCCCTGCCGACACGGAGGAAGGCACTGGCAATGTCACAGAAAGCCCCTCCGCCGTGGAACCGTCCACCCCGGAAAGCAGCTCTTTGCCGGAGGAAGCGGCACCGGAGAGCAATGCGGCACCGGTGGAGGATGCCGGCGCCTCCGAAGAAGAGACACAGGGAAACAAAACGCTGGTGGCGGTCTTCTCCCTTGCCGGGGAACAATACGGCGTCGGCGTTATCGAAAAGGGCAACACCGCCATTATTGCGGACATGATCGTGGAGGTCACCGGGGCGGACCTCTTCTCCATCGAGGCTGTCACCCCTTACCCTGAAACCTATGATGGGCTGCTGGAAATTTCTCAGCAGGAAAACCAAAGCGACACCCGGCCGGCCATCTCCGGGACGGTGGAGGATATGGAGCAGTACGACAGAGTATTTATCGGCTACCCCATCTGGTGGGGAGATATGCCCGCTATCGTTAAGGGCTTTCTGGAAAGCTATGACTTTACCGGCAAGACGGTGATCCCCTTCTGTACCCACGGCGGCAGCGGGCTTGCCAATACCGAAAGCGCCATCGCCGGGCTCACCGGGGCGGAGATGAGGAAGGGGCTGGCCGTCTCCGGCGCCACCGCACAGAACGACCGGGACGCCGCCCGGACGGCAGTTACCGATTGGCTGGAGGAGGTTGGCGTCCTTGGGTAAACACAAGCTGTTCCCTGCCTTTCTCGCAATACTTCTTCTCCTTTCGGCCTGCCGAAGTTTGCCCGCTGTTTCGGCGGCAGAAAATACCCCTCCGCTTCCGGTTTCTCAGCCGGAGGAACAATCCGACGAACCGGAGCCGGAACCAATGGAGCCGCCCAAAGAGATCATGGAGGGCCCCACCACCGACGAATATCTGGCCCAGGTCGTCTCCGAGACCATAGAGAAATTTCTTCAGCCGGAAATGAGCGAATACGAAAAGGTAAAAGCCGCCTTTGACTATGTGATCGAGACCGGCTATTATACCCTCCCTATTGCACCGGACATCTGGCGCATCCGCAGCGCCGGGGACCGGCTCCCCGGCTACATCGAAAACCGGGGGCTGGGGATCCTCCTGTTCGGCACCGGCGCCTGTGAGGACTACGCCTCCGCCATGGTGCTGCTGGAGGGGATGGGCATTGAGGCCCGGTATGTCCCCGGTTTCACCTACAGCCGCAGGGGATCGCTGGTGCATCACGCCTGGAACCAGGTGAAGATCGACGGGGTGTGGTACAACTTCGACTGTGAACTGGAGGACGGCATCTCCCAAGGGACCGTCCGATACCGCTATTTTCTCAAAAGCGACGCAACCATGAGCGCCTCCCACTTTTGGGGGCAGCGGCTCATCGACACAGGGCGGCTCCAGGAGGATCAAAACGCCGAGATTGCGGAATTTTATCTGATGGAGACCTGTCCCCAGGATTATCCGACTCCTGCGCCCAAGGAGATCCCCGTTACGCTTCGCCCGGACGAGGCAGCCATTTACGCCGGGCTGCGGGAAGAACTGCAGGAATATGAAACACGCTATGGCAAGCTGGAACCGATTGAACTGAACCTTACCCCGGTGGTTTTCGGCAGATACCACCCTCGCTTACAGGAATTAACACGGGAAAAGCTGCTGATAAAATAGGCAGCTTTCCTATAGAACAGGAGAGAATTTGATGGAAAAACGCATTTTGGGAAAAGATTTAGAGGTTTCCGCCGTGGGTTTTGGCTGCATGGGCATGACCCATACCTTTGGCGCGGCGGCGGATAAAAAGGAAATGACCAGGATATTGCAGGCCGCTGTGGAACAGGGCTACACCTTTTTTGATACCGCTGAGGTCTATGTCAGCAACGACGGCTTGGACGAACACAATGAGGACCTGGTGGGAGCGGCCCTGAAGCCCTATCGGGACAGGGTGAAGATCGCCACCAAATTCGGCATCACCTTTAAGCCGGGGGGCGGTTTTCGCTATGATACCCGCCCGGAGAAGATCCGGGAGTCGCTGGAAACCTCCCTGCGCCGCCTGCAAACCGACCATATCGACCTGTATTATCTGCATCGCTACGAGCCGGGCAGCGCCATCGAGGAGGTGGCCCAGGTGATGGGACAGCTGATCCGGGAGGGGAAAATTCTCCACTGGGGGCTTTCCACCGTCACCGAGGATATTATTCGCCGGGCCCATGCCGTCTGCCCTGTGACGGCGGTACAGAACATCTTCTCGATGCTGGACCGGGATACCGAGAAGCTGCTCCCGGCTTTGGAGGAGCTTCACATCGGCCTTGTGACCCACTGCCCGCTTGCCAAGGGATTTCTCACCGCCGCCTATGATAAAAACTCGGTTTTCCCGGAAGGGGACTGGCGGGGACGGATGGAGCTGTTTACCGAGGAGGGCATCGCCAAACGCCAGGCGGTGCTTGACCTGATCGGGGCCAAGGCACAGGAGAAAAACGCCACCCCGGCCCAGATCTCCCTGGCCTGGCTTATGGGCAAAAGGCCCTGGATCGTCCCCATCCCCGGCACCCGGAAAATGGAGCGGATGATCGAAAACGGCGGCGCGGCCAATATCCACCTGACCGAAGCCGAAATCGTGGAGATCGACCGCAAGCTGGATGATTTTATCGGTCCGGTACAATAAAGGAGGACGACGATGAAACGACTTTTTTCCATTTTGCTTTCCCTTGCTTTGTGCATGATCGCCGCCGGATGCAGTAATACCGGCGGCCAGACCTCATCACAGCCGGCAAACAGTTCCTTGGAAAGCTCCGGTGCTGTTCAAACACCCCCTTCTTCCCAGACAGAACCATCCGGCAGTCAGTCTGAAAGCTCTCAGCCGGAGGAGCCTGCATCTTCCTCCCAGCCGGAAACCCCTTCTTCCTCCGACGCCTCAGAGCTCCCGGAGGAACCTTCCTCAGCAGTCTCCGAACCGGTGTCTGCTCAGCCCTCCAACGGCTCAGCCTTTGATCTGGGAACCGGAACGGTCCAGCTGAACAGCGGTGAGACCATGCCGGTCCTTGGCATCGGCACCTTCCGGCTCTCCCAGGAGCAGGCGGAAAATTCGGTCTACTGGGCTTTGCGGGACGGCTACCGCCTTATCGACACTGCCCGTATCTACGGCAACGAGGCCGGGGTGGGCCGGGGCATCCGCCGGGCCATCGGCGAAGGCTTTGTCACCCGTGAGGAGATCTTTGTCACCACCAAAATGTGGACGGCGGATTATCACGACGGACCGGCGGCCATCGATGCCTCTTTGGATCGGCTGGGACTGGACTATATCGACCTGATGATCCTCCACCACTCCGCCCCTGGGACGGATGTGGCCGCTTACCAGGCTATGGAACAGGCGGTTCGGGACGGCAAGCTGCGCTCCATCGGCCTTTCCAACTACTACGAGCCCGCCGACTTTGACCGGCTGGTAAACGCCACCTCCATTCTCCCTGCCCTGCTCCAGAACGAGACTCACCCCTACCACCAAAGCGGCGTGATGAAGGAGCATCTGAAGCAGTACGGCACCGTGATGGAATCCTGGTTCCCCCTGGGAGGACGGGGCAATACTCAAACCCTCTTTGACGACCCCACCATCTCCGCCATCGCCGCCGCCCATGGCAAGACCTCCGCTCAGGTGATCCTGCGCTGGCATTTGCAGGCGGGGAACATCGC
>JAAWGY010000257.1 GCA_022795575.1 Angelakisella sp.
TGAAAGCCATCAAGGCTTCCTGCGTTTTTGGGGCTTCGGCAGCTGAAAAAGCTCCTCGCCCAGCTGTATGCCGCCAATTCTGATGATTGCTATAGGAGTATCCTCCGGCATTTGGCGATCCCTACAAGGCCGTCCCGGCAAAATCGTTTATTTCCACGAAAATTTTGGCGTCTACGGAGAAAACTTCTGCACAAAAGCGGTGAGTTTCCCTTGATTTTTGGGCGGAAAGTGATATCTTTATTTTGGGGATTTTTTCATCCCAAATATCACCCTTTGGAAAGGTCGTTATCGTTATGCAGAATCTGCTTCTCTGTATCTCCCTGGCCCTGATCTCGGGGCTGCTGATGTCCCGGCTGGCCAAGCGGGTAGGGCTGCCCGCCGTTACCGCCTATCTCGTCACCGGCCTGCTGCTGGGGCCCTTCTGCATCGGCAGGCTGGGCCTGGCCGGCGTGGGCTTCCACACCATAGAGGAGGTGGAGGGCTTCGGCATCATCTCCAACACCGCCCTGGGCTTTATCGCCTTTACCATCGGCAACGAATTCCGGCTGGAGGACCTGCGGCGGATGGGCCGACAGGCGGTGACGGTGGGCATCCTACAGGCGGTAGTCACCACCGTGGTGGTGGATGCCGCCCTTATCGCCCTGCACTTTGCCCGGCCGGACGCCATCTCCCTCCCCTCCGCCATTGTGCTGGGGGCCATCGCCGCCGCCACCGCCCCCGCCGCCACCCTGATGGTGGTGCGCCAGTACCGGGCCGACGGCCCCCTCACCCGGCTGCTGCTGATGGTGGTGGCCATCGATGACGCGGTGGGGCTGGTGCTCTTCTCCGCCTCCTTCGGCATTGCCCACGCCCTGGAGATGGGCGGTGTCAGCGTCATCACGGTGGTGGTGGAGCCGCTGGTGGAGATCCTTTTCTCGCTGCTGCTGGGGGCCGGGGCCGGTTACGTCCTGGACGGGAGCGAGCGGTATTTCCACTCCCGGGGCAACCGCATCTCCATGTCGGTGGCCTTTGTGCTGCTGACGGTGGGGCTTTCTATGGTGGAATTCCAGCTGGGGCCGGTGCACTGCGGCTTTTCGCTGCTGCTGGTCTGCATGATGACCGGCACCGTCTTCTGCAACCGGTGCGATTTTTCCGCCTCCCTTATGGGCCGGCTGGACCGCTGGACCACCCCGCTGTCCATCCTCTTCTTCATCCTTTCCGGCGCGGAGCTGGACCTGCGGATTTTGGCCAACCCCCTGGTGCTGCTCATCGGCGCCGTCTACATCGCCGCCCGCTCCGGGGGCAAGATCCTTGGGGCCTACAGCAGCTGCCGCCTGGCGGGGTGCGACACCAAAACACAGAAGCACCTGGGCATTACCCTGCTGCCCCAGGCCGGCGTGGCCCTGGGGATGGCCATCACCTCGGCCGCCCTGGCGGACGGGGCGGTGGTGCGCAGCGTGGTGCTCTTCTCGGTGCTGGTCTACGAGCTGGTGGGCCCCTCCCTTACCAAGAACGCCCTCTTTGCCGCCGGGGAGATCCACCCCGACGAGCTGAAGCCTGACGATACCCCTGTCTCCGCCCAGGGCTGACCGGGCCGGGAGCAAGGAAAGGAGGCAGGAACTATGACCACCCGGCAGGAGGCCATTGCGGCCTGCCTCCGGCTCCCTGGAGCCTACGAGGACTACCCCTTTGACGGCAACTGGGCGGTGATGCGCCGCCGGGACAACGGCAAGATGTTTGCCGCCGTCTTTGACCGCCAGGGGCGGGTGTGGCTGAACCTGAAGGCGGAGCCGGAGTGGGGGGAGTTTTGGCGGCGGGTGTACCCCGCCGTCCTCCCCGCCTACCACATGAACAAGCGCCACTGGATCAGCGTGATCTTGGACGGCAGCATCGGGGAGGCGGAGCTGGAGCGGCTTATAGAGGACAGCCACCGCCTCACCGCCCCCCGTCCCCCCGCAGCCAAAAAGGAGCCGCCATGCAGCTCTACCGGCTGATGGGCATCCTGACCCTGCTGCTCCGGGAGGGGCGGCTTACCGCCCCCCGGCTGGCGGAGCAGTTCGAGGTATCCCCCCGGACCATCCGCCGGGACATCGAGGCCCTTTGCCAGGCGGGGGTGCCGGTGGTGACGGCCCAGGGGCGCGGCGGGGGGATCTCCATCGCCCCGGGGTACCGGCTGGATTTCTCCTGTCTGACCCACCGGGAGCTGCTGGCCATCCTGGCGGGAGTCCGGGGGGCAACCAGCCTGCTGCCGGGCGCCGACGCCGCCGGCCTGCTGGCCCGGCTGGGCCACCTGCCGCCGCCCCCGCCGGAGGTGCCGGACATCGACCTTGGGGACTTCCGGGGCCCCTGGCTTTCCCGGCTGCTGGAGACACTCTCCGGCGCCATCCGGGAGTGCCGGCGGGTGGAGATCGTCTACCACGCCCCCGGCGGGACCACCCGGCGGAGGGTGGAGCCCTGCCAGCTCCTTTACCGCTACTCCGCCTGGTACCTTTCGGCCTGGTGCCTGCTGCGGCAGGACTTCCGCACCTTCAAGCTGGCCCGGATAGCCTCGGTGGTGCCCCTGCAGGAGACCTTTCCTCCCCGGGAGATCCCCCCGGAGAAAGCGCCCTTTGGGGAATACCTAACCCGGGAGCGGTACACCCTGCTGGCCAGCTTTGCCCCGGAGGCGGAGTACCGGCTGGTGGAGGAGTACGGGGAGGACAGCTTCTGCCGGGAGGCGGACGGCCGCCTCCTGCTGCGCCGGGGGTTTGCCGGGTACGAAAACCTGCGCCAATGGGTCCTCAGCTTTGGGGACGCCGTCCGGGTGCTGGAGCCCCCGGAGCTGCGGGAGGACATCCTCCGGCAGGCGGAGAAGCTGGTGGCATATTACCAAAACAGGACACCCCCTTGTCCGGTTCCGGATGGTAGAATAGCGGGGAAGGGAGTGGTAACAATGACAGAATCCAGATGCGGGCTGCTGTGCAGCCAGTGCGGCTACCGGGAGCAGACGGGCTGCCCCGGTTGTACCCAAATGGAGCGGCCTTTTTGGGGGGAGAGCTGCCCGGTGAAGTCCTGCTGCCAGGGCCGGGGGAAGGGGCACTGCGGGGAATGCCCCGACCTCCCCTGCGACCTGCTGCGGCAGTTTGCCTACGACAAGGAGCAGGGGGACGGCGGGGAACGGATCCGGCAGTGCCAGCGTTGGGCAGAGGAAGGGGAATCGCATGGCGACTAAACCGGAATACGCCGCCTATGTCTGCGACCAGCTGCGGGGGGCCGGGGAGGTTGCCGCCCGCAAGATGTTTGGGGAGTACGGCCTATACTGCGACGGAAAGGTGATCGGGCTGATCTGTGACAACCAGCTGTTCATCAAAAGGACCGAGGCCGGGGCGGCGCTGATGCCGGGATGCCCCGAAGGGGAGCCCTACAAGGGCGCGAAGCCCTGCCTGCTCATCGAGGACCTGGAGGACCGGGGGCTGATGGAGCGGCTGGTCCGGGCCACCTGGGAGGAGCTGCCGCCGCCAAAACCGAAGAAGCCAAAGCGGGGCAAGGCGGAAAAGCAGTAGCCCTGAGAGCCTGAATAGGCTCTGAGAGCCGGTGCAAAAATCCACAGGATACCGCCTTGAGAGCGAATGTTTCTGCCGCCCAATACAGACGATTAGCAGCTCGTTTGCGGCAAAGCGGCACGGTGATCTGTCGGCAGGAGAAAGCGGAAGCGTGGGCGCCTGGGGGGATAACTTGGCGCGTTAAAACGATATTTTTGCGGGGGATGATACATCGTGACACCAAAGGAATTGACTCGCTCCATTTATATCGCATACAGAGCAACAAACGAAGAAATCTGTTGTTTAGAGAATATAATCGGTATTTCGCAAGGTAAATTCCAGCTTGATATACAGAGAAACCGGAAGTTGTGAAGGCGTAGAAAAGAATTATGGAACAATATCAAGGCGGGTGGGAAGAAATATTACAAGCAATAGACGAACATATCCATTTGATGATGGAAAGGTATCTTGAAACAGGGAATGTATTCAGGTGCATTTCCTCAAAGATTGGATTTTTCCCGTA
>JAAWGY010000258.1 GCA_022795575.1 Angelakisella sp.
CTGGGGAGTTTCGCTCCTGCGGGAGCGACCAGGGCCTGCGCGGCCCTGGACCTGCGGCCCGGTAGCCCGGGCGGGCACAACCTGTGGGACAGGCTGCTTTGTTTCCCCATAGGCGGCGGGTACATTTTGGGCCCACCAGCCTAAAAGCCTACCCTCTGTCCGCTTGCTTCTGAACCGCTTCCTCCTGGAGCCTGTCAAAAGCAGCCATACACTCATCCACCGAAGCACCGGCCAACAGCTCCCGTATAATCAGGCAGGTATTTCCCCACTGCTCCACCTTCATATTGGCATTGGTAGCCAGCACAAAAACATCCTGCTGTATCTTGTCGTTCAGTGGCTTCAACGCCGGAATGCAGTCCGCCGCCACGTTCTTGGAGGAGGAGATAACCTTGTTTACGCTGGTGTAGCTCCGAAGGGCCTCGTCAGAGAGAATAACGTCCAGCGTCGCCATGGCATCCTCGGCGTGCTCGCTGCCTGCACCAACCGAAAAGCCGGTCATGGAAATCACCGGCATCTGTCCCCGACTGCTGGGCAGACCGATGATCTGTAGCTCAAAATCCGGGTTGCCGTAGGCGGTCTCGGTATTGGCCGCCCCCCAGTAGGCCATAACCATGGGGGTCCTTTGAGCCAGGAAGTCAGGCCCCTCCCCCTCGATGGCCTCGCTGACAAGGGCCTTTTCGGCGTCGATGTACCCTTTGTCGATCAGCTCCTTCAAAAAGGTAAAGCCGGGGCGCATATAGTCGCTGTACTTCTTTTCCCCGCTGTTGAGAGCCGCAATCTCCGCCGCAACATCCCCGCCATTGTACAGGTCGGCGTAGGCCTGGGCAAAAACAAGAACCTCCAGCCACCAGCGGTTTGCCCCAATGGGCGTTTCAATGCCGTTCTTCTGGAAAACCTCGCAGCAGTGCAGCAAATCCTCCGGGGTTTCCGGCAGGGGCAGCTGGTAGCGGTCGAACATCTCCTTGTTGACAAACAGACCGTAGGCCACCATCTCCTGGGGAATCCCCACCAGCTTGCCGTCAACCGTGTTGGCCTCCTTGACGATGTCCCGCAGGTTCTTTACACACTCCAGCCCGGAAAGGTCCATCAGCAGCCCCTCCTCCCCCAGGATCTGTAGGGTGTCCGGGTTCATCAGGTAAATGTCGTCCATGTTGCTGCGCACCCGGTCCAGGAGCACATCGTCATAGGTCTTATCCTGGTGGTCCTCTGCCGTGTAGGTCCGGTAGGCCACCGAAACCCCCAGCTTCTGCTCCGCCATGGCAATGGTCGTGTCAAAGGCGCTCCTGGCCACGTTTTCCAGGTTGGGGCTGGTCTTTTCCATGGGGCTAAAAAGGTTTACCACCCGTTCCGGCCCCTGGTCCTCCTGAATCAGGTTCTTATCCAATGGCGCCATCCCCCCGCAGGAGGCGATCATCAGCGCCATCACCGCCGCAAGGCCGACAGACGCCAGCCGTTTTACTCGGTTCATACGGTTTCCTTTCCCTTCGTGCATTGGCGAATTACCCTTTTCAGCCGCTGGATATCGATGGGCTTTGCCACATGAGCGTCCATGCCGGCATCCAGCGCCGCCTTCTCGTCCTCCGCAAAGGCGTTGGCGGTCATGGCGATGATGGGAATCGTCCCCGCATCGCCCCGGGCCAGCCTGCGGATGGCACGGGTGGCGTCGTAGCCGTTCATCACCGGCATCTGTACATCCATCAGGATGGCGTCAAACTCCTCCGGCGCGGCCTGGGAGAAGCGCTCCAGCACCAGCTGGCCGTTCTCTGTAATCTCACAATCAGCGCCCTCAATCTGGAGGATCTCCGCCAGAATCTCCGCGTTGATCTCGTTGTCCTCCGCCACCAAAAAGTGCATCCCTGCAAGGCTGCACTGCTCTGTCTCCTCCGGACCGGCCACCTCCACGGGACCTGCCATCAGCTCCCGGACCTTCTCCTGGAAGGCGGAAACGAAGAAGGGCTTTGCCAGCGCGCCGGTGCTTCCGGCCTGGAAGAGCTCCGCCTGTCCTTGGGCGTCGCTCCCCACCAGCAGGACAAGGGGCATTCCCTCCGGCATAGCCTCCCGGAGCGCTCTGGCCGCCTCGGCCCCGCCCTCCGGCTGGTCCCAATCCAAAAGGACCAGCTGGCAGCTTGCCCCGCCCTGTAGCAGGCGCACCGCCTCCCCGGCATCGGAGGCGGTATCCACCTCCACCCCGGTTTCCTCCAGCAGCCCCTGGATATCCTTTTGCAGCGACTGGTGGCTTTCCACCACCAGTATCCTGGCGATGCCGTTCTTTTCCCAAAACTGCCGGTACGCCTGCTCCTCCGGGATGCGGCACTCCAGCTCCACCCGGAAGATGCTGCCCCGGCCCACCTCGCTGGAAACGTCGATGGTGCCGCCCATCAGCTCCACGATGTTTTTGGTGATGGCCATCCCCAGGCCGGTGCCCTGCACCTTGTTGGTGGTGCTGTTTTCTGCCCGGGTAAAGGCGTCAAAGATGGTGGTTAGGTACTCCGGCGTCATGCCGTAGCCGTTGTCCTCCACCTCTATGCGGAAGTGCTCGTACTGGCTGGAGCGCTGCTTTAGCCCGATGATGCGGAACCAGATGCTGCCCCCCTCCTGGGTGTACTTGACAGCGTTGGAAAGAAGGTTGATGAGGATCTGGTTGATCCGCATTTCGTCCCCGATGAGGTATTCGTGGCGGATGCCTGTTACCTCTACATGGAAGCTCTGCCCTTTCGCCTTGGCCATAGGCTGGATGATGGCATCCACCGAGGCGACCAAATCGCTGAGGGTAAACTGTTCGTACCCCAATACCACCTTGCCGCTCTCTATCTTGGAAACATCCAGGATATCGTTGATGAGGCTGAGCAGGTGCTGGCCGGAGGCCATGATCTTTTTGGTGTATTCCCGCACCTTTACCGGGTTTTCCGCATCCATGGCCAGCAGGGTGGTAAAGCCCAGCACGGCGTTCATGGGGGTGCGGATGTCGTGGGACATATTGGAAAGGAAGGTGGTTTTGGAGTTGCTGGCAATCTGCGCGGCCTGTAGGGCCTCCGCCAGCTGTTTGTTGTGGAGCTCCCGTTCCGCCTCCCGCTCCTGCCGGAGCTTGTTCTGCTGCTGTTGGTTAAGGTAGTAGAGGACGCAGCAGATGAGAAAGGCTACCATCATCAGGATTACCACGATGACGATGTTCTGGTTGACGGTGTGCCCCTCCTGCTGGATGGCCTGGATGGGCACATAGCCTACCAGGAAGATGGTACCGTTGTTAACCGCCCACATATAGTTGAGGGCGTTGGCTTCCCGGATATCGTGGTAAAAAAGGATGTCCCTGCCCTCCCGCAGGCATTGGGAAATCTCCGCCCGGAGCTCCGGGTCCTGGATGTCGTTGGCCCGGTAAAAGTCGGTGAGGTTCAGGTGCCCCGCGCTGCGCATCCCCATCCCCTTGGGCTTTAGGACAAAGCGCTCGCTCTTTGCATCCATAATGTAGAGGGTGGCTTTTTTGTTGTAGAAGCCATCGGGCAGGGACCTGTCCAGGGAGTCGTAGACATACTCCACATAGAGGGAGGCAATCTCCCTGCCATTTTTTACCACCGGGGCCTTGATGGTATAGGCCCAGGTTCCCATATAGTTGATGTAGGACTGGGAAACCGGCAGACCGTTCACCGTTCCCCCGGCGGAAAAATCCAGCCCTTCCTCGGTAAAGGCATCCCCGGTGTTGGAGACTCCCTCGGTCTTCCCCGCCATGATGATGGATATCTTTACCATGGTACGGTTTTTCTCATAGGACCGGATGTATTCCTCCGGGTCCTCCGCCCTGGCAATCTCCTGGGCAATGAGGTTCTGGAACTCCGCCCCGTTGTTCAGGATGGACTCGATGGTGCACTGGATCAGGTCCAAGCTCTCGCTCAGGTTCTGGATAGCCGAGGCGGCCATCTCCCGGGAAATCTTTTGGGCAACCG
>JAAWGY010000259.1 GCA_022795575.1 Angelakisella sp.
CTTGCAATACACCAAGTATTGCTGCGGTTTTTTGCCTTGCAGGGCGGGAAAATCCCTTGTCCTGCCTGCATCATCCGGTTATGAATACAGGTTCTAAAGGACGGCATCCCCTCTGCCGGATGGGCTGCCGTCCTTTTGGTTCGCCTCCAAATTCTGTTAAAAATCCTGAAAATTTTTTCTGTGAAAAGATTGACAAAGAGGTCCGAAGTGATATAATATCATCGAAGTACTTCTAAGAAACTCGTTGCCAAAGGCCAACGGGTCATAAAAGCCTGCTTTTGTGTGATGATTTGATGAGGAACAGAGGAAGCAGGGAGCTTCGCTACCCCGGCGGATCCACCGGGGCAGGCAGGCGAGGGGCTCCCCTCCGGCGGACCGGGACGGCAAAGAAAACGCCCCGATCCCCGGAAAACGCAGGGCAGGCTTCGCGGATTCATAGAGAGGAGATTGTTTTCGTCATGCCTTCCAATGAAAAGCAGGGCAACAGTCTAAACAAAAGTCTTAAGCTGATCTTTGTTTACACCGTTGCCACAGGCTCCATCTTTACCTATGTCAACTACTGGGATTCGGTCTTCTTCGGCTACTGCGGAAGCGGCACCTTCCTGGCCTTCGCCCTGATGACGGTGGCCATCCTGCCGGTGGCCCTGGTTTACAGCGAGCTGGCCTCCTTCTTCCACACCTCCGGCGGCGAGCTGATCTACAACACGGTGGGCATCAACAAGCACGTGGGCTTTTTGGCCTCCTGGCTGATCATGGCCGCCTGGATCTCGGTGCCCCCGGCGGTGGCCATGGCCATCCCCACCTGGGTAAACAACACCTTCCACCTGAACCTCAGCTTTACCGCCATTGTCATCTTTGGCGTGGCGCTGCTGGCGGTCTACTTCTTCCTCAGCATCCAGGACATCCAGTTTTTGGTAAAGGCCCAGGCGGTGATGCTCTTCTGCAACATCACCGTCACCCTCCTTACCGGCGTCCTGCTGCTCTTCTCCGGCCACTGGAGCTTTAGCAACATCATAAACGGCCTCACCTTTACCCAGCTTGACGCCACCGCCGGCATCCCCGGCTGGGTCATCGGGATGGCGCTGCTCATCACCCCCTACTTTGGCTTTGAGACGGTGCCCCAAATGGTGGAGGAGGGGGACTTCCCCATCAAAAACTCCAAGGCCGCCATCTGCGGCTCGGTGCTTACCTGCGGCTCCATCTACGTCTTCTACTACTTCTGCGTGGCCGGCCTGGACGACGTCAACGTCCTGATGGCCGGGGAGGCCGCCAACGGCTTTATGACCATTACCGCCATGCAGACCATCCTGGGCTGGAAATTCTGGCCCATTGTGGTGGGGGCTCTCTCCTGCCTGATGGGGATGGGCGCCTCGCTGCTGGGCTTCTGGATGTCCACGGTGCGGATGCTCTACTCCATGAGCAAAAAGAACTTCCTGCCCGAGGCCTTCTCCCGGGTCAACAAGCACCAGCAGCCCATCCTCCCCAACATCCTGCTGCTGGCCATCTCCCTCACCTTCCTGATCCTGCAAAACGCCGGCTCCTTTATGAACGACTTCTTTAACCTCATGTCCTTCGGCTGCGCCTGCGCCTATGCCCTCACCATGGTCTCCGCCGTGATGATCCACCGCAAGCACCCCCAGTGGAAGAGCGCCAACGCCGTCAAGGGCGGCGACGCCTTCCGGATCTTCGCCATGCTCATCGCGGTGGCCATCGCCTTCTTCTGCACCCTGGGCCAGGGCATCAGCTCCTGGATCTCCTTTGGCGTCTACCTGGGGGTGGGCGTGGTCATCTGGCTGTGGATGATGCTGGTAAACTGGAAGAAGCGCCCGGTGGAGATTGAAACCCCGGACGGTATCCAGCAATTCTAAGAAGCTGTACCAATTTTACCAACCGCCGGATGGCAACCATTATGCTAACCGCCCCCACGGGGGCAAGATGAAAGGAGTTTTGTATTATGGCTAAACTGACAGGGAAAGTCGCACTGATCACCGGGGCCGCTGTGGGCCTGGGGGAGGGCATCGCCACCGCCTACGCCAAGTATGGCGCCAAGCTCTGCATGGTGGACCTGGATCCCCGTGTAGAGGAGACCGCCCAGCGGCTGCGCAAGGAGTACGGCGCCGAGATCATCACCGTGGTAGCCAACGTTGCCGACAAGGAGCAGATGAAGGCCGCCGCCCAGAAGACCGCCGACACCTTTGGCGAGCTGAACATCGCCTGCTGCAACGCCGGCGTCTGCCGTCTGGCTCCCTTTGAGGAGATGACCGACGAGATGCGGGACTTCCACATCGATGTCAACATCAAGGGCGTTTGGAACACCTGCCAGGCGGCGGTGCCCTATATGCTGAAGCAGGGGGGCGGCAGCATCGTCATCGCCTCCTCTGTCACCGGCGACATTGTGGCCGACGCCGGCGAGGCCGCCTACGCCATGACCAAGGCTGCCCTGGTGGGGCTGACCAAGTGCCTGGCGGTGGAGTACGCCGACCGGGGCATCCGGGTCAACTGCTCCCAGCTGGGCTACGCCCGCACCCCCATGGTGGAGAAGATGGCGGTGGAGTCCAACCCCTCGGATCCCGAGAGCGCCATTGCCGACATTGCCAAGGGTGTCCCCATGAAGCGTCTGGCCAAGCCCATCGAGGTGGGCGAGCTGTTCGCTTTCCTGGGCAGCGACGAGTCCAGCTACCTCACCGGCTCCCAGGTGGTCATCGACGGCGGCAGCACCCTGCCGGAGACGATGAGCATCGGCACCAACTAAGCGCTCCCAAAGGTCTATCCAGGAGCTAAGCGTCCATCCCAGCCCTCCTTGGGGGGGCTGGGATTTTTTATACAACACCTCCCTTGGGCATTGCCCGGGGTAGTTTCCCTCCGGCGGTTGGGTGGGGCCCTGACCGACGATGGGGCGGGGAGGTGCTGTATTTGGCGGATTGCCACGCGCCTAAACCAGCGGAAGGCTGGGCTCTACTGCCAGTCGGTTGCTTTTTCGCTGGCCTTCCGCTATGATGGAGGGGAAAGGAGCGGAGGGCTATGGCGGATTTTGAGCTGGACAAGGGACGGTTTGGGGAGTTTGTGGCGGCGGAGCGGAAGCGGCTGGGGTTGACGCAGAAGGAGCTGGCCCAGCGGCTGTTCCTTTCCGACAAGGCGGTGAGCAAGTGGGAACGGGGGTTGAGTCTGCCGGACGTGGCGCTGATCATTCCCCTGGCGGAGGCGCTGGGGGTGACGACAACGGAGCTGCTGGAGGGGCGGCGGATGGAGGCGGGGGCCGGGATGGAGATGGTACAGGTAGAGCACCTGGTAAAAAAGACGCTTTCCCTTTCCGAGGGGGCCCCGGAGAGGGGGACGGACCGGCGGCGCGGCGCGCTTACCTGGGCGGGCTGGGCGGGGGCGGCGGTCCTGGAGGTTATATTGCTGGTACAGCGGGGGTATTTACCGGGAGAAACCGTTCTGACGCTGCTGCCGCTTGCCTTTCTCTTTGGCGGGTGGGCTTGGTTTGGGGCCAGGGAGCGGCTGCCGGCTTATTACGATGAAAATGACATCTACTTTTACAGCGACGGTATTTTCCGGCTGAGCATGGTGGGGATGCGCTTCCACAACGGCAATTGGCCGTACATTCTGCGGGGGATACGGGTATGGTCGGTGGCGACGATGCTGGGGGTAATGCCGCTTTCCATTGTGCTGGAGCAGCTAGCGGGGAAATGGGCAGGCGAGATTGCTTTGCTGCTGATTTTCTTGGTGGGGTTGTTTTTACCGGTGTATATTCTTGGGAAAAGGTACGAATAGGTACCGTTATAGCAGCGGGCCTGTCCCACAGGTTGTGCCCGCCGGGGCTACCCGGCCGCAGGTCCAGGGCCGCGCAGGCCCTGGTCGCTCCCGCAGGAGCGAAACTCCCCAGGACGG
>JAAWGY010000260.1 GCA_022795575.1 Angelakisella sp.
CCTTGTAATACAGCAAGTATTCCGGCGGTTTTTTGCCTTGCGGGGCAAAAAAATCCCCGCCAATTCGGCGCACCGGGAGATCTTGAATAGGCTCTAAGGCAGGGAGCCCCACAGTTGAAACCGGAGGGATTCGGCGATATAATAGAGCTGAAAGCCTGCCCCAACTTCCCCGGCACGCCAAAAGGCGGTGTACCGGGAGGGCTGGTATCGGCATATGCAAACGGAAGGATGGGAGGGATATGGTGATGCGGACAAGCAGCTTTGCCGCCTTGGTCCTGGCCCTTGCCCTGCTGGCCGGCTGCGGGACGCTGGAGGAGCAGGCCCGGGAAAAATTAGACGAGGCCGCGGGCCAGGCACAGGAAAAGCTCAACGACGTTTTGGCCCAGGCCGGGGAAAAGATTGTCGATGCGCTGGACGAGCTGGAGAACGCCGAGTACCAGAACGGCCCCTTTGAGAACAACGAGGAATCCGCCCGGGCCTACCTGCTGGCGCAGCTAAAGGAAAAGTACGGGGAGGAGTTTATCGTCACCGGCCGGGAGGACCTGAAAAACTACGGCGCCATCGCCGGGGCCACCTACCGCTGCCAGGCCGCCCCGGCAGACCAGCCGGAGAAGGTGTTTGACGCCCTGGTCTCCCAGACCAAATACCGGAAAGTTCGGGACGATTACGCCGTCTATTTCTACAAGGAGGAGGCGGAGGCCCCGGTGCTGGCCTTCTGCCAGGAGTTCGACTATGTCCTGGACCAAAAGGTCTCGCTGGAGATGCCGGAGACACCGGCCACCTGGACCGGGGAGGACAGCCTGAAATTTTTCCTGAACAACAGCGGCGCCTATGTCAAGGTGGTGCTCCGGCTGGAGGACGGCAGGGACGCCGACTTCTACGCGGAGCAGCTCCTGGACTTTTTAAGCAGGGTGAAGGAGCTGGACTGTGACCTGCTGCTCCAGGCCCGGACAGACAAAAGCTACATCTACCACCGGGAGCTGTCCATCCTGAAGGGCTTCGATCCCGCTGCCATCCCCCTGGAGGACATCCGGGAGGACGTGGAGATTATGATGAAGGTGGGCCCCCCCAGGACGGCCGAGGAGCTGGAGCAGGAGAGGGCGAAGCGGGAGGCGGAGGAGGCAAAGGAGGAAGCGGAGGAGAGCAGCCCCGAAGAAATCCAGCCGGAGCACGATGAAGGGCGTTGAATCTTGGGGCGAAATCGTGTATCATTATCACTGTCACAAAATCAAGTTAGGAGATATTTATGATACCAGCCAAGATAGACCGCCAGCTGCTAAAGGTCCAAAAGCCCGCCCGGTACTGCGGGGGGGAGATGGGCAGCGTCCTGAAAAACCGGGAGGAGGTAGACCTGCGGTTCGCCTTCTGCTTCCCGGACCTTTACGAGGTGGGGATGTCCCACCTGGGGATGAAGATCCTGTACTCCCTCATCAACGCCCAGGAGGGGATGTGGTGCGAGCGTGTCTTTGCCCCGGATACCGACTTTGAGGCCATTATGCGCCGGGAGGAGATCCCCCTTTACGGCCTGGAAAGCTTTGACCCCATCCGCTCCTTTGACGTGGTAGGCTTCACCCTCCAGTACGAGATGTGCTATACCACCGTCCTCAATATGCTGGACCTGGCGGGGATCCCCATCCGGTCCGCTGACCGGGGGGAGGACTGCCCCCTGATTATCGGCGGGGGGCCCTGCGCCTGCAACCCGGAACCCATCGCCGATTTCTTCGACCTCTTCCAGCTGGGGGAGGGGGAGGAGCTGATGCTGGATTTCCTGGCCCTGGCGCGCCGGGCCAAGGAGGAGGGGCTGAGCCGCCGGGAGCTGCTGCGCCAGGCCGCCCAAATCCCCGGCGTCTACGTCCCCTCCCTCTACAACGTCGCCTACCGGGAGGACGGCACCATCGCCGGGGTGACGCCCCGGGAGGGCGCCCCCGCCCGTGTCACCAAGCGCATCGTCAAGGACCTTTCCGCCATGTACTTCCCCAAGGACTTTGTGGTGCCCTTTACCGAGGCTGTCCACGACCGGGCCATGGTGGAGGTGCTCCGGGGCTGCATCCGGGGGTGCCGCTTCTGCCAGGCGGGGTACATCTACCGCCCCTTCCGGGAGAAGGACCCGGAGGCGCTGGACCGGCAGGCAAAAGCCCTCTGCACCGCCACCGGCTACGAGGAGGTGTCCCTCACCTCCCTTTCCACCAGCGACCACAGCCGGCTGGAGGAGCTGATGGAGGGGATGCTCCCCTGGACCGAGCAGCGGAGGGTAAACATCGCCCTCCCCTCCCTGCGGGTGGACAGCTTCTCCCCCCGGCTGCTGGAGCTGGTGCAGAAGGTGCGGAAAAGCGGCCTCACCTTTGCCCCGGAGGCGGGGAGCCAGCGGCTGCGGGACGCCATCAACAAAAACGTCACCGAGGAGGAGGTTCTGGCCACCGCCCGCACCGCCTTTGCGGGGGGATGCACCTCCATGAAGCTCTACTTTATGATGGGCCTGCCCACCGAGACGATGGCCGACATGGACGCCATGCTGGAGCTGGCCCAACGGGTGGTGGACCTCTTTTACAGCCTGCCCAACAAGCCCAAGGGCCGGGGGGTACAGGTGACGATCAGCGTGGCCTGTTTTGTCCCCAAGCCCCACACCCCCTTCCAGTACGAGCCCCAAGACAGCCTGGAGCAGTTCCGGGAGAAGCAGAAGCACCTGCTGGAAACGGTGCGGAGCAAAAAGATCCGGGTAAACTACCACGACGCCGCCACCAGCCGGGTGGAGGCCATTCTGGCCCGGGGGGATCGCCGCCTTTCCCGGGTGGTGGAGGCGGTTTGGCGGGCTGGCGGCAGCTTAGAGGGCTGGGACGAGCACTTCTCCCCCCAGCGTTGGGAGGAGGCCCTGACAGAAGCGGGACTTTCCGGGGACTTTTACGCCTGCCGCCGCCGCCCCTATGACGAGGTGCTGCCCTGGGACCATCTGGACTACGGTCTTACCAAGGCTTTCCTGATGCGGGAGGACCAGAGGGCCTGGGAGAGCGTCACCACCGAAAACTGCCGCCACAGCTGCGCCGGATGCGGCGCCAATGCCTTGTTGGGAGGTGCCTGCTTTGAGGCTCATACGAGTATTCTTTGAAAAACGGGACCGGGCCAAGTACATCTCCCACCTGGACCTGACCCGCTGCATGACACGGGCCTTTGCCCGTACCGACATTCCGGTATGGTTTACCGAGGGCTTTAACCCCCACGTTTACATGACCTTTGCGCTGCCCATTCCTTTGGGCTTTGAGGGGCTGCGGGAATCCTTTGACTTTAAGCTTACCGAGGACGGCTACCCTTTCACGCGGGTGGGGGAACAGCTTAACGCTGCCCTTCCCCCGGACATTCGGGTGCTGGAGGCTGCGCCGGCGGTGATGAAGCCGGAGGCCATTGTTTGGGCGGATTACCGGATTACCCTGTACGATTCTGCCGGGGGGGAGGCTTTGGCGGCGGACTGGGAGCGGCTGATGGCGAAGCCGGCCATTCCGGTGGAGAAGAAGACCAAGCACAAGACGCAGGAGCTGGACCTGCGGCCACTGATCACGCAGCTGGGGCGGGAGGCTGGGGCGGAGAGCCTTACGCTGACGCTGCGGCTGCCGGGGGGCGGGGCGATGAACCTGAACCCCAACCTGCTGCTGGGGGCTTTGTGGGCGGACCGTGGCGGGGAGGCGGCGTATGTCCGGGTGCTGCGCACGGCTATCCTGACGGAGGAGCTGGCGCCCTTTGCGTAAGGGCTGGAAAGAGAGACGCAGCTTGTCCCTCACGTTGTGCCCGCCGGGGCTACCCGGCCGCAGGTCCAGGGCCGCGCAGGCCCTGGTCGCTCCCGCAGGAGCGAAACTCCCCAGGTTGACTATGATAACGGCAGGGCTTGTGCCAAAGCGCACG
>JAAWGY010000261.1 GCA_022795575.1 Angelakisella sp.
AAAACCTTGTAATACAGCAAGTATTCCGGCGGTTTTTTGCCTTGCGGGGCAAAAAAATCCCCGCCAATTCGGCGCACCGGGAGATCTTGAATAGGCTCTTAGGCGGTTCCCGGGCCGGCGAAAAAATCCCTTCCAATAGGCGCTTGCCGCCTGCGCTCACAGCCGGGGAAGGCTGTCTGTCCGGTACTTTTTGGGATATCCCCTTCTCCCCCACCCAAGGGCGGGAGGGGCACACCAAAAAGCACCATCCCCATGGCGGCCAAAAGAAGCCGTCCCAAGGGCTCCGGCTACCCGATGCTGTAGCTGCCGCCTCCATCCACCGCAACCACGTCCCCGCGGCGCAGCTTTTTGCCCCGCATGGTGCAAACCTCGCCGTTGACCAGCACCTTCCCCCCCTGTACCAGCTCCTTGGCCTGCCCGCCGGTCTCTGCCGCACCGCAGAACTTCAAAAAGCTGTCCAGCTTGATAAACTCGGTGCTGATCGACACCTTCTCTGCCATTCCGGCTCCCTCCCCTGGCTATTCGTTTTTCAGCTTCATGGGCAGCACCAAAAACAGGAAGCTGTCCCCTTCCAGGGGCAGCACCTTCATTGGCGAAAGCGGCCCGCTGATCTCCAGCTTTACCATATCCACATCGCTGTTTTTCAGGGCGTCCATCAGGTAGCGGTTGTTAAAGCCCATCTCCACCCGGGGCCCGCCGGTTTCGCACTGGCACTCGTCGTAGGCCTTGCCGATGGTGGTGGAGCAGGACATTTTGACCAAGCCGTCCTCGAAGACCACCCGCAGGGGGCTTTTCAGCCGGTCCGAAATCAGCAGGGAGGTCCGCTCGATGGAGGAGGCCAGCCCCCGGGTGGACACCTTGACGGTGGTAGAGCAGTCCTTGGGGATGGCGGCGTTGTAGTCCAAAAACTCCCCCTCCAGCAGGCGGGAGATAAGGCTGGTTTCCCCGATGGTAAAGAGGATGTGCTTTTTGGAGACCTGGAGGTCCACCGGAGTCTCCTCCTCCCCCAGCAGCTTCAAAAGCTCGTTGAGGCTCCGGCCCGGCACCACAAACCGCATGGTTTTTGGGGACTGCGCCGCCTCCCGCCGCAGGGCCAGCCGGAAGCCGTCCACCGCCACAACCGTGGCCTGCTGCTCCTCCAGCAGGAAGAGACAGCCGGTATGCACCGGCTTGGCGTCGTTTTGGGCCACCGCAAAGAGGGTTTGGTCCACCATTGACCGCAGCTTGTTTTCCGGGATGGACACCGATTCCCCGTCCCCCACGGTGGGCAGCTCCGGGAAGTCCATAGAGGAGATGCCCAGAATGGTAAACTCGGAAACCCCGCCTTTAATCTCCACCAAAAGCCGCTGATCGCAGCTGATGGAGATCTCGTCGCTGACGGTTTTGCGGACGATCTCGGAGAAGAGCTTGGCCGGTATGGCAATAGAGCCCTCCTCCTGGACCTGGGCGGGGAGGGTGGCGGTGATGCCCAGCTCCAGGTTGTAACCCACCAGGGTAAGGGTATTGTTTTTGGCGGTGACTAAGATTCCCTCCAGAGCGGGGAGGGTGGATTTTGGGGAGACAGCCAGGGAAACCCGGGCGATGGCCTGGTTGAGGCTGGCGGTGGAACAGGTAAAATTCATCATACTGACACAAATCCTTTCGGGGGGGATTGTTGGCGGTGGAAAACAGGGGGGACGCCGGGGGAGATCTGCCTGCTATTTCTCCCTCTCTAAGAGAGAGAAAAGAAATAAAGATAGCCGCAGTAGCAGGGGGCGTTAATTTGTGGAAAGGCGCGGCAGAATAGGATTATCAGCGGATCCACAGGAATTTCCGCCCGTGAAAGGGCTGGGAATGGCTGGTGAATGGGGTGGAAAATAGACAGGCTTTCCACCTCCCGGTGGAAAACGGGTAGTTGATGTTGAAAAGTCGGTGGAAAATGTTAAAAGTACCGCCGTGGTTGTGAATTCAGGGCCCCTCCACTGGCAAAAAGGGAGACAGGGTGCCTGGGGATGGGGGTGGGAAGGGCTCCTTTTCCGGGTCTGGCGGGGGGAAGGAAGCCATTTTTCAGGAGGTGGCCCGAATATTTTTGATGATATCGTCCACGGTTTCCTTATAATGGGTATCCCGTTCCATCCTTTTTTCCACCTGCTTGGTGGCGTAAACCACGGTGGAATGGTCCCGGTTGCCGAATTCCTCCCCGATGGTGGACATGGACATCTGGGTGATCTCCCGGACGATATACATAGCCACCTGGCGGGCGGTGGAGATGGCGCTGCTGCGTTTGGAGGAGCGGATATCCTCCCCCGACACCCCGTAGGTACGGGCCACCTCGGTAATAATTCGCTCCACCGTCATGGGGATGGGCTGGTGCTCGCTGAGAACGTCCTTGATGGCGGTTTGGGCGGTGAGGATAGAGGGCTGGCTGCCCACCAAACGGTGGTAGGCATCCACCCGCTTGACGACGCCCTCCAGCTGGCGGATGTTATTCTTCAGGCGGTTGGCCACATATTCGGCCACGTCATCGGGAAGGGTAAAGCCCAGCAGCTCGGCTTTCCGGCGGATGATGGCGATACGTGTTTCGTAATCCGGGGGCTGGATATCGGCCAGGAGGCCCCATTCAAAGCGTCCGCGGAGGCGGTCCTCCAGGGTTTTGATCTCCTTGGGGGGGCGGTCGGAGGTCAGGATGATCTGTTTGCTGCTTTCGTACAGCTCGTTAAAGGTATGGAAGAATTCCTCCTGGGTGGATTCCTTACCGGCGATGAATTGGATATCGTCCACGGCCAGGACATCCACCTGGCGGTATTTTTCGTGGAACTGCTGGGTGGTGCCGGTACGGATGGCGTTGATGAGCTCGTTGGTGAATTCCTCACCCTTTACATATAGGATGTTGAATTCCGGGTGGCTGGTTTTGATTTCGATACAGATGGCGTTGATCAGGTGGGTTTTGCCCAGGCCGGAGTCGCCATGGATGAACAGGGGGTTATAGCTATTGGCGGGGTTGGTGGCCACGGCCCAGCTGGCGGCGTGGGCGAACTTGTTGCTGGGGCCCACGATGAAGGTATCGAATGTATAGGCATAGTCTCCCTCGGATTCCTCCTCTGCCGGTTTGGGGGGCTCCGGTTCGGTGGTATTCAGGAGCTGGACCTCGACGTCAAAGCCCATAACTGCGGCAAAGGCTTCCTTAAGCAGGGGGAGATATTTTTCCTCGAGGATATTCTTCTTAAATTCCGAGCTGACGTAAAGAGAGGCCACCGAACCGTCGAAGCTTCTTGGTTCGATGTCCCGTATCCAGAGGTTATAGGCTACCTCGGAGAGATGCTGCTGGCAGTATTGGCAGGCCAGCTGAAATAAGTCTTGGAAGGAATCCATAGAGCAGTCCACACTCCTAAAATAATAATATGATATAGTATAGCACGAATGTGGAAAACTTTCAAGTTTTAACCGGTGATTTCTTCTATATATTTTATAAGGTATAGAGAGGGGGTGGGGAGTGGGAGGGTTGGGGAAAGTTTTCAACAGGTGGGAGGGGGGTGTGGGGAAAGATTTGGGGCATTGAAGCCGGGTGTCAGTCAAGGCCCGCAGGGCGCTAAAAGTTTCGGTCAAGCCTTTTCAAAGGCTTGCAGGTCCAGGGCAGAGCCCTGGTCGCTCCCGCAGGAGCGAAACTCCCCAGGACGACTACGACACAACAGGGCTTGTGTTTTGGGCACGAGCCCTGCCGTTCTGTTGTAGGCCGTCAGGCCGCGGTTCTTAACAGCTGCTTTTTGGTGAGGATGGGGGCTATTGCGGTTATGTAGTCGCCTGACGGGAAAGCGCAAACCGCGGCCGGGGTTAGGGGTAGCCGCTTTCTCCCCAAAACAGCCCGCCGCGCGCCGTAGGCGCTGGAGGCGGGCGCATTTTGGGTTCACC
>JAAWGY010000262.1 GCA_022795575.1 Angelakisella sp.
TAGGCCGGTGGTCCCAAAATGCGCCCGCCTCCAGCGCCTGCGGCGCGCGGCGGGCTGTTTTGGGGAGAAAGGCCCTACCCCTAACCCCGGCCGCGGTTTACGCTTCCCCGCCAGGCGGCTACATAACCGCAATAGCCCCCAGCCTCACCAGAAAGCAACTGTACAAAACCGCGGCCTGACGGCCTACAACAGAACGGCAGGGCTTGTGCCAAAAACACAAGCCCTGCCGTTATAATAGTCGTCCTGGGGAGTTTCGCTCCTGCGGGAGCGACCAGGGCCTGCGCGGCCCTGGACCTGCGGCCCGGTGGCCCGGGCGGGCACAACCTGGGGGACAGGCTTGCCTCACGATCTTACCTTCCCTCCGCCAGCAGGTACGCCAAAAGCCCCTGGCACCCCTCCAGCACATCGTCATAGGTGCGGTCAAAGTCCCCCGTGTACCAGGGATCCGCAATATCCCGGGGAGAATCGGTAAAATCCAGCAGCCGCCGGACCTTTCCCTCCGGATCCTCCCCCAAAATACGCAGCATCCCCTGGAGATTTCGCTGCTCCATGCCGATAAGGTAATCGTATTTCTGGTAGTCCCGCCGGCAAAGCTGTACCGCCGTCTTGCCGTAGGTAGAGATGCCCTCCCGCTCCAGCCGCCGCCGGGTGCCCGGATGAACCGGATTGCCCAGCTCCTCCGTGCTGGTGGCAGCAGAGGCAACGGAAAACCGCTCCCCCAGCCCCCGCTTTTGTACCAAATCCCGGAAGACAAACTCCGCCATAGGGCTGCGGCAGATGTTGCCCAGGCAGACGAACAGAATGTTTGTCATGGTAAATCCTCCTATCAGGGCCCCGATGTCATTTCGGAAGCGGTGCCAGTGGCCCAAGCGCCATAGCCTGACAAGCCGGAAATGTGCCGTCAAGCCGCGCCCGGCAGCTATTGGTTCGGCTTCCTTAGCTTTTCCCCCAGGGAATCGATGAGCCGGCGCACCAGCTCCCGGTCGCTGTCGCTAAGGCGGCTGTACTTGCCCGCCAGCTCCCGTACCTCGGCGCTGATGTCCAGCCCCTCGGTGGGGTCGGCCAGCATCTCCCCCTGCCCCTCCAGCAGCCACTCCGGCCGGACGTGGTACCGGCGGCAGATGTCGCTGGCCGTGCGGGGAGTGACACTGCGCAGCCCCTTTTCCATGTTGGTTACGGCACTGCCGGAAAGGTGGATGCCCCCGCCAAAGGCCCGGGTGCTTAGGCCCAGCCGCTGGCGGAGCAGCCGCAGCCGTTCATGGACTTCCAAGCGCCACGCCTCCCTTCCCCAAACGTTCTGCAAGCGTTCCGAAAGCAATATAGCACATTTCGCTTTCAAAGTAAACAGGAAATATCCGTTACCCCGGTGCCCTCTATCTTATCTGTTTGATTATAGCACGGGAAAAACACCGAATCAACCGGCATTTGACCGAAACACGATGGGGCTGCTTTCTCCGGATTACTCCCCCGGTTTGCCTTGACAATGATAACAAAGGGCACTATAATGTTTTCGTAGTAATCAAAAGGAGGGGGCGGCGGCATGGACAGCGGCAGGTGGGAGGAGGTCCGGGCCGCGGCGGTGCGGATGGAGGAGCTGCGCCTGGGGGATCCGGAGGGCTGGCTGCTGCTGCGGGAGCTGGTGGAACGGCTGACAGAGCAGGAGGACTCTATGGAAAACAGCGCCGATGGATCGCCCCAAAAATATTGAAAAATCAGTCCGCCCGTACTATAATAGTGATAGGATTTGCGCAAAATCTCCCGGTACGGGAGAAAAGGGAAGACCACGTGTTGTATGGGAGGTCATCATTGTGCTGACAACAGGGAAGAACACCGGCACCGGCAAACCGGTGGCCTATTGCCTGGAGCGGACCAAGGGGCGGATCGGCGACCTTTTTTGGGGGCTGCTGCTGATTTTCTTCGGCTTCTGCGTAGGGGTTTACGGCGTTACCACCGCCATGGAGGACAGAACCGGCTGGGGCTGGGAGGAGTACCTCAAGATGGGGGGCGGCTGCCTGGGCGGCGTGGCGCTGCTGGCGGCAGGCGCTTGGGGCAGCTTTGCCGCCCTCCGGGATGTCCTACAGCCCGGCAAAAGCCTTTTGGCCAACTCCATCCGCTCCCAGTTCCCCAGGCCGGAGGAGGCCCCGGACTGGCAGGAGCTCTTTGCCATGGTGGACCAGGACCTGGCGGCAAACGGCCGGTGGTTCGGCAAAATGGGCATCGGCCGGGACTGGATGCTGGGGGATGAGGCCTGCGCCCTGGCCCGGGTGCGGGGGGTGTTCCGCCACTACGAGATGAGGCACCGCTCCTCCGGGGGCAACCGCCAAATCATCGAGCTGGTGGTGGTGGACGACCGCCGGCAGTCCCAAACCACCTACTTCCAGGATCTTAGGGACATGGACGCCGCCATCCAGTACCTGCGGCTGCGGATCCCCGCCGCCACCTTTGACGATTACAACGCCCTTTTCCGCTTCCGGGACAGCGACGACGACACCTGGGACCGGATGGAGCGGGAGTACCAGCGGCGCTTGGACCAGGTGGCCCAGCGCGCCCAGGCTGTCCCTACCCCGGCAGGGGAGGGGTTTGTCTTCACCGATGCCGCCGGTCAGCGCACCTCCCGGGTGACAAAGGAGCTGCTGGCCCAGCAGATGGAGGCCATCGCCCCGGGGCAGCAGATCGTTTTGGTCCCCACCCCCCCGGTTCCGGCGGGGTGGAAGCAGATGTCCCCCACCGTCACCGAGGAGCTCACCGCCCTAAACTGCTACTGCCGGGAGCAGGGCAAGGTGATGGTGACAGCCATCCTGAAAACCAGCGGCTCCGGTGCCTCGGACCAGCTGCGGGGCTTTGGGCTGGTGGATATCCCCAAGGCCCAGGCCCTGGAGGTGTTCACCCGGTTTTTGGCGAGCCGCCAGGCACCCGACGTCTTCGGCCCCGGCTGGCAGGGTGTCCAGGTCCAGGCAGCGCCCCAACAGCAGCAGACGCAGCAGCCCCCCTATCTCAACATCACCGACGGCACCGGCGTCAGCCGCAAGTACGAGCGGTTCTCCCGCCGGGATGTGGAGCTGGCCGCCCAAAAGGTGGGGGAGGGCAGCTATCAGTCGGCCATCCTCTGGATGCCGCCCCGGCTGATCTTCCTGGACGCCGGGAACAAAAACGACGCCCGTACCACCATCCAGATCGCCCTGCCCAAGGACGGGGCCTTCCGCACCTTCCGGGAGAGGACCACCGGCCGCCAGGCGGCGGAGTGGTTCGTCGGCTGCCTGAACGGCCAGCTTCCCCAGGGCTTTGACCGCTGGAAGGAAGTGACCAAGGAGTGGGAAAAGAGGGCGGAAAAGGCGGAGAAGAAGGGCGGCAAAAAATAAGGGGGTAACGGCGGCATGAGCGGCAGAACCTTGGCGGATATCTCCACCGGGCCGGACTGGCTGCTGTATCTGGTGGTGGCCCTTTTTGCGGTGATCTCCCTGACCCTGCTGCTGGGCAGGGGAAGCTGGCTCATCGCCGGGTACAACACCGCCCCGGAGGAGGAAAAGCAGCGGTACGATCCAAAGCGCCTCTGCCGGGTGACGGGGGGCGGGATGGCGGTACTCACCGTCCTGCTGGCGGTGATGGCGGCCTTCCAGGACACCCTCCCCGCCGAGTTCGCCGGCGTTTTTGCCGGGGCGGCGGTGCTGGTGTCGGTGGGGATTGTCATCCTTTGCAACACCGTGTGCAGAAGAAGGTAAAAACCGGTATTCAGAACCTGTATTCATAACCGGATGATGCAGGCAGGACAAGGGATTTTTCCGCCCTGCAAGGCAAAAAACCGCAGCAATACTTGGTGTATTGCAAGGTTTTTTAACGCGGCAGGGCGGGAAAAGACCTGGCCTGACGGCGTCAGACGG
>JAAWGY010000263.1 GCA_022795575.1 Angelakisella sp.
CCGACGGCCAAAGGCGTCAGTCGCTTGGGGAGCGCTCCCCTAACGCCGCCTGGACCGCTTGGGCCCGGTTCTTCTGCATGGGTGACAGCCTCAATCTCATCGTGTGGTTGCTCAATGCTTGGTTGGGCGGCTGGCCCTGCTGGGGGATAGGCTCCAGCGACCTTGTGGGGGGAGCGAATGGGCCCGCTCCCTCCTTCCGGTTGGCCTGACAAGGTGCCTCCGGCGGATCTGATTCCCTGCGGGGGGATGCCCTCCCTTCGGTCGGGTGGTGCCTCCGGCGGATTTTGATTCCCTGCGGGGGGGATGAATCCTTCCAGTCTCCGGCCTACAGGGCCGCCGCCGGGCGGCGGGAAAGTGGTGTGGGGTGGCTTGCTGGCTTGTGGCTATGTTTGGTTGTGGGGGCAGGCCCATTTTGGGCCCGCCATCTCCAAGCCCTGCCACTACCCCAAACCCAATTAAATCCTATCCATAACTTAAGGGAAAATCTTTCCCCCTTGATAGGGCGGACAACTCTATTCCGTCAGCGCCAAAAACCCATATTTCCCGCCCAAAACCATCAAAAAAGTGCCCTCCTGCTGGGTTCCAATGCCATCATAAACCGCCTCTGCCACCACCCTGCCGTCGGTCCCCAGCAGCCCGTACCGCTCTCCTTCCCCAAAGATCAGCACCTCCCCGCCGTCGCTGTAAAGGTAGTCGTACCGGAAGGGCAGCAGCTCGGTCCCGGCAAAGTCCACCAGACCGTACTTGCCGTCCTTTTCCACCGAGGCCCGGCCGTTTTTGGCGATGCCGGAAAGCCCTGTGTACACCGCCGCCGTCAGCACCCGGCCCCCGGTGTCCACAAAGCCAAACCGCCCCGCCTCGTCCTGGAACCAGCAGACCCCGCCGAAGAACCCCGCCGCGTTTTCCAGCACCTGGCCGGAAAGCCGCTTGCCGCTGCCGTCAATCACCCCCAGCCGACGGTCGCCGGCCTCCGCCTGGTAAAAGGCGTACCCCTCCGAAAAGCCGGAGAGAAAGCAGAGGCTGTCGTCGGCAAACTGCACCTCGCCCCGGTTGTTCACCACCGTGTAGGAGGCCGCTGCCCGCTCCGGATCCGGGGACTGGCGGTAGAGGACGATGTGCTTCGGATCCAAGGTGTTCTCGAAGTCGCTGCCGGTGACTTGGGGGTACCCGTACACCGTCACCCTGCCCTGGATGCCCGCCCCGTAGTTTTCCACCACCGCCCTGCCGTCCCGGTCCACCAGGGCCCACCGGTTCACCGGCTCCCCCTCCGGGCCGACGTCCTCCCCCGGCAGCTGTACCGCCAGCAGGCCGTTTTTGTACACCCCGCCGGAGATGCCGTCCACCGAAAAGACCAGCTCCCCGGCGGTGTCGATGACCCCGTACCGGGTGGCCCCTGCCTCCTCCCAACAGACCGCCGCCCGCCCCTCCGAGAAGGGCACCCCGGTTTTGTAGCGGCAGGGGATCACCCTTTCCCCCTTGCCCAGGTCATAGTACCCCCACAGCCCCGCCTCCCCGCACACCGGGACAAGCCCCTCCTCCGAGGCGGGGAGCTGGTTGTACAGGCCCCCCTCTGCAAGGCATTGGAGAAAGACCTCCCGGCTCTCCTCCGGGAAGGTGTAGAGGGGCAGGAAGGTCCCGGACCGGTCGATGTATCCGCAGTCCTCCCCCTTGCAGGCAAAGGCGTAGCCGTTGTGGAATTCCTGGGCCAGGTCGTACTCCGCCGGCGCCAATACCGTTGTCCCAAGGCCGGGGCGGTCCTCCTCGGCGGCGTCTCCGGCAGAGCCAGGCGCCTCCCCGGCGGAGCAGCCGCCAAGGACCAGCACCAGGGCGGCAAGCAGGGCAAAAAGCGGTTTCATGGCAAGTTATCTCCCCTTTGGTAAAAGGCAGGCTCCCCGCGCCCTCTGGCAGGATGCGGGGAGCTCCGCTGTTTATATCGGTCTGATTGGCCGTACCCGCCAGACTGGCACAGCCTCTAAGAGCCTATCCAAGATCTCCCGGCGCGCCGAATGGACGGGTATTTTTTCGTCCTGCAAGGCAAAAGATCGCAGGAATATACTTATTGTATTGCAAGATTTTTTCCAGGCGCTAAGAGCCGCCTGCGGCGGTTGCGCCTGGACGCGCCTGCGGGCGCAGTAACGTCGCAGGGCGGACTGCACCCGCAGGTGCGTCCAACGGCCAACCGCCGTAGGCGGCTCTTAGGCCGTTGGAAAAATACCCGTTCAGGCGGCGTGCTGGGAGAGCTTGAATAGGCTCTAATGCTGGTGCAGCACCTCGTCGATCTCCAGCACAGACAGGATGTAGATCCGCAGCGCCTCCACCAAATCGTCCACCCGCACCGCCTCGTCCGGCTCGTGGACGCCGCCGTGGCCCTTGGGCAGGCCGGCGTCGATCTCGCTTTCCATCCCGAAGGCCACCGCGTTTTTCAGGTGCCGGGCGTAGGTGCCGCCCCCCACCACATAGGGGGTGGCGTCCTTGCCGGTGACGTCGGCATACACCTGGCTTAGCACCTGCACCGCCGGGGAATCGGCGGGGAGGTAGATGGGGGCGCTGTCGCTCTTTTGGGTAAAGCTCCACCCTGCGGCGGAAAAGGTCTTCTCCAACCCCTGGCGCACCAGCTCCCCCCGGTGGGTGACAGGGTAGCGGATGTTGTAGTGGACCACCAAACACCCCTCCCGTGTCTCGGCAACGCCGCTGATGGCGGTCAGCCTGCCCGACGGCTCGTCCTGGCAGGCGATGCCCAGCGCCTCGCCGTAGCAGTCGCTCAGGGTATCCGCCACAAAGCCGCAGACCGCCCGGTCCCCCTCCGCCAGGGCGGGGATATCCGCCAAAAAGCGGCAGAGCTTGCGGATGGCGTTGTCCCCGCCTTGGGGCTGGGCGGCATGGGCCCCCAGGCCGGTGGCGGAGACGGTGATCTCCTCCCCGGCGGCTGTAACCGTGATTCCCTCCGCCCGGGCCGCGGCCTCCTCAAGCCGGGCCACCAGGCCGGCCTCCGCCGGCAACACGGCAGAGGCGGAATCCGGCACCATGTTGCCCACCGTGCCGCCGGTAAGGCTCCGGAGCTGCTGCCAGGGGGCTTTGCACCGGGCCTCGCAGGAAAAGATGCCCTTTTCCCCGTGGCAGACCGGGAAGCTGGCGTCCGGCACAATGGAGAAGTCCGGCATAGGCTGCTCCGCCACAAACCGGTCGATGTCCTCCATGCCGGTCTCCTCGCTGCACCCAAGGAAGAGGGAGATTTTGCTGCGCAGCGGCAGCCCCAGCTCCCGGAAGGCCTTCATCACATACATCGAGACCACCGCGGCGTTTTTGTTATCCGCCACCCCCCGGCCGATGAGCAGGCCATCCTTCTCCACCGGCTCGTAGGGGCTGTTGATCCAGTTGTTCCCCTCCGGCACCACGTCCAGGTGGGAAAAGAGGCCGATGGTTTTGTCCCCCGCCCCGTACTGGGCCAGCCCGTAGTAGCCGCCGCAGCTTTGGGCGGTCAGGCCGTGGCCCTCCGCCAGCCGCAGCGCCTCCTCCAGCACCTGGGCGCAGGCCCGGCCAAAGGGCAGCCCGTCCGCGCCCGCCCGGCTGACGCTGGGGATGCGGACCAGTGCCTTTAGATCCTCTACCATGCCTGCGCGGCTTCTCTCGGCGTATTCTGCAATGCGGTTCTGTAGTTCTTGGGAAACCATATTCTTTACATCTCCTTTTCTGTTTTTTTTCAGTGGATTAGGTTTGCGGTGTTTTTTCGTGGTTGTCTGGCGCTGGTGGGGGCGGATAGGCTTTTATAGCAATCATCAGAATTGGCGACATACAGCTGGGCGAGGAGCTTTTTCAGCTGCCGAAGCCCCAAAAACGCAGGAAGCCTTGATGGCTTTCAAGT
>JAAWGY010000264.1 GCA_022795575.1 Angelakisella sp.
CCTGGGGAGTTTCGCTCCTGCGGGAGCGACCAGGGCCTGCGCGGCCCTGGACCTGCGGCCCGGTGGCCCGGGCGGGCACAACCTGTGGGACAGGCTGCTCAATACCGCCCAAAGTTGGCCGAATCATCCCCGGTAAGATCCTTGCCAAACTCATAATCATTCCCCGGCAATACCGCGTTCAAAACAATCCCCAAAAGCGCCGCAATCGCCAGCCCCGAAAGACTAATGCTCATGCTCTCGTTCTGGAAAAGCGTGATCCCCCCAACGCTGTTGAACCCCAGCGCCGAAACCAAGATCACCGCCGCAATGATAAGGTTCCGAGAGTTGGTAAAGTCCACCTGATTCTCCACCACGTTACGTACCCCAATGGCCGAAATCATCCCGTAAAGCATCAGGCTGATCCCCCCAATGATGGCAGTAGGAATGGTGTTAACAATGGCATCAAACTTGGGACTGACCGAGAGAATAATGGCCGCCACCGCCGCAATCCGAATCACCTTGGGATCGTAAACCCGAGTAAGCGCCAACACCCCCGTGTTCTCCCCGTAGGTGGTGTTAGCCGGCCCCCCAAAGAAGCCCGCCAAGCTGGTAGCAAGCCCATCCCCCAGCAGCGTCCGGGCAAGCCCCGGGCTGGCAATAAAGTTCTGCCCAACCGTGGCCGAAATCGCCGCCATGTCTCCAATGTGCTCCATCATCGCCGCCAAAGCAATGGGCATGATGGTCAAAATGGCCCCCAGGTCAAACCTCGCCATAGCCTCCATGTGGATGGGAGAACCCAGCAGCTGCGCCTGCGCAATGGGCCCAAAATCAACCTTGTTGGTGACAAGCGCCAAAGCATAGGAGCCCAGCACCCCCAGCAGAATGGGAATGATCTTTACCATCCCCCTGCCCCAAATGTTGCAGATAATGATGATGGCCAGCGCCGCAATGGCCAGGAACCAGTCGGTGCTGGCGTTGGCAATGGCCGAGGGCGCCAGGATCAGGCCGATGGAGATGATAATGGGCCCCGTCACCACCGGCGGGAAAAACCGCATCACCCGGTTGACCCCGAAAAGGTGAATCAGCCCCGCCACAATGACGTAGAGCAGCCCCGCCGCAACAACCCCCCCGCAGGCGTAGGGAAGCATCTCTGCGTTTGGTACGGTGAGCTCGCCGTTGGCGTCGGCCAACTTGGGGGCCACAATGGCAAAGCCCCCCAAGAAAGCGAAGGAGGACCCCAAAAAGGCAGGCACCTTCCCCCGGGTGATGACGTGGAACAGCAGCGTCCCCAGCCCCGCCATCAGCAGGGTGGTGCTGACGCTGAGCCCGGTGATCAGCGGCACCAGCACCGTGGCGCCAAACATGGCAAAAACGTGCTGAAAGCCCAGCACCATCATCTTGGGCACCCCAAGGGCGCGGGCGTCGTAAATGGCCTCTCCGGCCGGGTTTTGATTGGGCATCGATACATCCTCCTCATCTGCTGCCATCGCCAGGCAAAAAAAGAAGGTACTGGCCTTTTCCGGAAAAAAACCGGGAAAACACCAATACCTCAGCTTTTTAGGACCGGCGGGTAAAGGAAACGGTAAAAGCGAAAGCCGGCACCAGGAATGCGAAGAATCCGCTGTACGCCAACATCAGCCCGATACACCACGCCTCACCCACTTCCTTCCGCTTAAAAGCTGCCCCCGCCCACCGGCAGCAGGCCGGGGGACCGGATACAGTTCTGACTTATTATAGTGGAGGAACGGGCATTTGTAAAGGGCAAAGGCAGTAATTCTTGCCGAAAGTTGCGGCGGTTTTTTGGTTAAAACGCCAGGAAAGGGCCGGCGGAAACGGTTGACAGAGGGAAAAAAACGGGGGAGAAAAAAGCCGGAGGATTCCCGAAAAAAAGAGTTGCCAAACCGGTTAAAATACGCTATGATATGGGTAACAAGCAAGTCCGGTAATAATTTCATAGGGAGCGTTGTGTCATGGTATTTGAAAAGGTAGCAGCCATTTTGGCAGAACAGCTGGATGTGGAGTTGGAGACCATCAAGATGGAAACCGCCCTGGTGGACGACCTGGGGGCCGACTCCCTGGATGTGGTGGACTTAGTGATGAGCCTGGAGGACGAGTTCGACCTGGAAATCCCCGATGAGGATGTGGAGAACGTCCGCACCGTGGGGGATATCGTCAAGTATCTGGAGGACCGTTCCTGACAGAGGGACCGGTTCCCACAGCCCCCTGCCAAAGGCCCCGGCGCGCTCCGGGACGGCTGCAATCAAAACAAGAAACAAAGGCAGAGCCCGTGCCATGGCACAGGCCCTGCCTTTGGCTTTCCCCCCGGGGATGCGGCAGTTATTCCGCCGGCTCCAGAACGTCCCGGTAAAAGCGGTCCAGCTCCTCCTTGGTGGGGAAGGTGGCGATGTACATCTGGTTGCCCATGGCGTCGGACAGCACGTCGGGGATGCGGCCCACCATCCGCATCCGGTCCCCGTACCGCTCCATCAGCTCCTCATGGCAGTAGCGGAAGGCCTTGCCGTCCCGCCGCCCGGCGTAGGCGCAAAAGGCCCGCTCCCCGGTCCCGCTCCGGCTCTCCCCATAGGCGATCATGTCCGCCCAGATTTTGTAGACGTCGGCGCTGTTGGCAAAGTTCATCATGTCCGGCGAAAAACCCCCGCAGGGCCGCATATTCACCTCCAGGGCGACCACCTCCCCGGCCTTGCCCAGCCCCGCCTGGTCCCTGGTGAGCCGGAAAAACTCGAAGTGGACAAAGCGGCTTTTTACCCCAAAGCTCTTTACCGCCGCCCGCCCCGCGGCCCGGGTGTCCTCCGGCAGATCCTTGACGATGTAGTAGATGGAGTTATCCCCCTGGTTGACGATGTCCATGATGGAGTAGGGGGTTACGTTGCCGGTTTCAAACACCGGCTCCCCCTCCGGGCCGATGACCGCGTCATAGGAGTTGACCTCGGCGTAGACGAATTCCTCCATGATGTAGGGCACCCCCGGCTGCCGCTCCCCCATAAAGCGAACCAGCTCCCCGTCGTTATCCAGCTTGTGGGTGTCGGAGGCCCCCACCCCGTTATCCGGCTTTACCACCACCGGCCAACCAACCTGAGCGATAAAGGCCCGGCACCCCTCCAGGTCCTCCACCAGATGCCACCGTGCCGCCGGAATCCCCGCCTGAGCGTAGTACTCCTTCATCTTGGACTTGTACTTAATCCGGGGGATGTCCTCCTCCTGGAAGCCGCTGACGATGCGGAAATCGCTCCGCAGCCTGGCGTCCCGCTCCAGCCAGTACTCGTTGTTGGACTCCAGCCAGGAGATCCGCCCGTACTTGTGGATAAAAAACGCCACCCCCCGGTAAACCGCGTCGTAGTCCTCCAGGGAATCCACCTTGTAGTACTCGTCCAAGCTGTCCCGCAGCTCCTGGCTAAGGCCATCGTAGGCCGCGTCGCCAATCCCCAGCACCCGAAGTCCGTTGCGCCGCAGCTCCCGGCAAAACTGCCAGTAGTTGGTAGGAAAATTGGGAGAAATAAACACAAAATTTTTCATATAAACGCCTCCTCAAAATTACACATCCAAATACCCACCCCAAAACCAAAGCCACAACCCAGCAAGCCCATCTCAAACTACCCCCCGCCGCCCGGCGGCGGAACCGAAGACCGGAGGATTTCATCCCCCCGCAGGGAATTAGATCCGCCGGAGGCACCTTGTCGTTGTGGGGGCAGGGTGGTGCTTTCTTTGTGGCCTTTCTTAGGTAGTGCGTAACTGAAAAAGTATATTCCTTGACCGCCTGCCCGGCGGGGGGTCACTTTCTGTATCGACAGAAAGTAACCAAAGAACGACTCAAGGGCTTTGCCCTTGAGAAACCCACCAGGGGGT
>JAAWGY010000265.1 GCA_022795575.1 Angelakisella sp.
CGCCTGCGGGCGACACCTCCCCTTTCAGGGGAGGCACGGCCTAAGAGCCGCCTTCGGCGGTTGGCCGTGGGGCTGCTGGCGCAGCCCTTTGGGGGAACGGTTTGTGGGCTCTGACCGGTGCTTACCAGGGGAGCAGCCCCTGCGGGGGGAACCCCTCCGTCGCCTGCGGGCGACACCTCCCCTTTCAGGGGAGGCCGGCCTAAGTGCCGCCTTCGGCGGTTGGCCGTGGGGGCTGCTGGCGCAGCCCTTTGGGGGGACGATTTATGGCGGGGCTTGTGCCAAAAAACGCGGGCCATACAGTCCTATCAGGCCGTCAGGCCGCGGTCTAAAAACGGCGGCGTGGTGGTGAGGATGGGGCCAATGGCGGGTTGTCGCCCTCCTTGCCAGGAAGCGTAAACCGCGGCCGGGGTTAGGGGTAGCCGCTTTCTCCCCAAAACAGCCCGCCGATGCAATTGGCGGGCGCATTTTGGGACCACCATCCCCAAAACCCTGTCCCCAGCAGCCCTATCCCCCGGGGGACGGGGCAATCCGCTTGGGGCGGCGGCCCTTTTTCAGCACCTCCCGGCGGATGTAATCAAAGACAGCATCCTCCCCCTGGTCCCGGAGGATGACAAGGAGCCGCTCCAGCAGGGCCTGGGTCTCGGGGTGGAGAAGGTAGTGGTCCAGGCTGCGGATGTAGTAGTCATAGGGATCCCGGCAGGTGTAGGCGCTGCCGCGGTAGGTTTTGCTGGCGGCGACGCGGTCGCAGAACATCTCCACCACGTACCGCTCCGGCATCCGGCAGCCCATCAGGGCGTGGTTGCCCTGTGCGCCGTAGTCGATCCAGTACTCCAGGTGGTGCTTGTTGCGCCCCTTGTGGTGGAGCCAGGCGGCGCTGTAGCCCTTGTCCAGCCGTTCCGCCTCGTTGGGGCTGTGGTCCCCCTGGAAGTATTTTGCCCCCACCAAAAACTCCACCGGGGTGTACTTGGAGAGATCGTGGGTGAGCCCCTGGAGGTAGAGCCCCACCCGGAAGCAGGCCCTGCGGACCAGGCGCCGGTGGTGGTTGATGGTGCGCAGGTGGGCAAGCCATTTTATCAAGCCGGTTTCCTCCCTTCCCCATCAAAACCACGAGGCCTTTTGCTCCAGGAAGCGGGGCTGGGGGCCGTCCCGGTAGGGATCGTAGCGGTCTATGTTGCAGCCGAATTCCTTCAGCAGGGCGATCCTCCCCTGGGGCGTCCAGCGGGTGAGGCTGACGCCGTCGAAGGCCTGGGGCTGGCTGCCGGCCATCTGGCATTGGAAGTACCACTCCACCACCGTTTGGTCTCCCTGGTGGATAAACTGGCGGATCTCCCAGCGCAGGACGGTGCCCCGGGTGTTCCACTCCCGGAACCAGTGGCGGATGGCCTCGATACCATGGTACTCCGGGCCCCAGCTTTCAATATAGCAGGCGTCGGGGGCGAAGATGCCGTCGATGCCAAGCTCCTCCTTGCGCAGCCACAGATCAAACCAAAGGCGGATGAGCTGCTCCCGTTTTTCCATACCAATCGCTCCTTTCTTCCCGCTCCCCAAAAGTATACCACTACAGTATACCACGTTTTTCCAAAGAAGCAAGAGGGGATGCGCTTCCCCTTGCCACTCTTCCCGGAATCGATTATAATATAAGAAGGCTATCTATACAAAACAAGGGAGCAAGGGGGTTCACCAAACACGATGGCAAAGATTCTCTGTGTTTCCAACCAAAAGGGCGGCGTGGGCAAAACCACCACCACCAACGCCCTGGCGATGGGCCTTCGCCACCTGGGGCGCAGGGTCCTCTGTGTCGACTTTGATCCGCAGGGGGACCTGTCCTTTGGCCTGCGGGCGGATAACCGGGTGGAGATGCAGAACTCGGTTTACCACGCCTTAAAGGGGGAGCTGCTGACGGTGCAGACCATCCAGCACACCCCCTTCTGTGATGTTATCCCCGCCAATATGCTGCTTAGCGGCATCGAGCTGGAATTTACCGGCAAGGGCCGGGAATACCTGCTGCGGAGCTGCCTAAAGCCGGTGCTGGGGCAGTACGACAACATCCTCATCGATTCCCCGCCCGCGCTGGGCATCCTGACGGTAAACGCCTTTACCGCCGCCGACGCGGTGCTGATGCCGGTGCAGCCGGACATCTTCAGCCTCCAGGGGCTGGTGCAGCTTAGCGGGACGCTGGAGGAGGTGCGCCGGAAGAGCAACCCCAGGCTGGCGCCGGCGGGGGTGCTGCTCACCCGTTTTGTGGCGCGGGAGAGGGCCAGCAGGGTTATCCAGGAGGCGGCGGCGGACATCACCCGGCAACTAAAGCTGCCGCTGCTGAACACCACCATCCGCAACAGCAGCATCCTTACCACGGCGCAGATTAACCGGGAGGATGTTCTGGGATACAAGCGGAACAAGGCGGTGGAGGACTACCGCCGGCTGCTGGATGAGCTGATTGCACGGGAGGTGCTGTGACCATGGCTTCGCCCAAGGGATTTGACAAGGAATACATCTTTAGCCTTATTATGCCCACTACGGCGGAGGAGGCGGAAGAGGAGGAGGCTCCGGAGGAAGCGGCGGCTCCTGCGGCAGGCGGGGGGGAGGCACAGGCGGAGCCGGCGGCACCGGAGGAGCCGGACAGTTTATCGCTGCTGCGGGAGAAGCTGAACAAGCCGCTGGTGCCCAGCGCGGTACAGCTGCGGCCGGGGCGGGAGCTGGTTGTGGTAAACCTGATGGAGCAGCTGGTAACGGAGCGGTTGGATGCTGTTTTTGAAAAGTTTAACTGCTGCCGGTGTGATAAGTGCCGGCACGATGTTGCGGCGATGGCGCTGAATGCGCTGCCGCCCCAGTATGTGGTGGCACAGCCGGAGGAGATTCCGGCGCTGCTGGCGGCGGCGTCTACCAAGGAGATCCCGGGGGCGCTGGTGAAGGCGATTTTGCAGGTGAAGAGCAACCCGCAGCATTGATGGGGGTTGTGGGCAGCGCAGCTGCCTGTCCCACAGGTTGTGCCCGCCGGGGCTACCCGGCCGCAGGTCCAGGGCCGCGCAGGCCCTGGTCGCTCCCCGCAGGGAGCGAAACTCCCCAGGACGGCTATAACAACGGCAGGGCTTGTGTTTTTGGCACAGGCCCTGCCGTTCTGTTGTAGGCCGTCAGGCCGCGGTTTTGTGCAGCGGCGTATTGGTGAGGATGGGGCCAATGGCGGATTTTTGCCCGACTGGCCAGGAAGCGCAAACCGCGGCCGGGGTTAGGAGTAGCCGTTTTCTCCCCAAAACAGCCCGCCGCGCGCCATAGGCGCTGGAGGCGGGCGCATTTTGGGTCCACCGGCCTAAAAAGCCTTGCCACCACACCGGACCTGCTCCTTTGCGATGATGGTTATGATTTTACGTGCAAGCCGAAAATTATTTAACAAAATTTTTTATAAGTTACTTATTTATAGAAGTTTTTAACAAAAATATATGTATTTTTATAGATGATGTTAAAAAATTTCAACATACATAAAAATATTTACTTATATCTAAAAGCAGCGTTTTCACTTTTGTTCCCCCCGCCTCAAAACCAACAACTCCACCCAGCATCAAACCTTTTAGGCCTGTCTACCCAAAATGCGCCTGTCCCCACAACGAAACGGAGCAACAGAACAATAAACAAAGCGCCCCCACTCCCCCCGCAGGGAATCGGATCCGCCGGAGGCACCTTATCAGGCCAACCGGAAGGAGGGAGCGGGCGCCACCGGCAACCTCGCAAGGCCGCTGGAGCCTGTCCCCCAGCAGGGCCAGCCGCCCAACCAAGCATTGAGCAACCACACGATGAGATTGAGGCTGTCACCCAAGCAGAAGAACCGGGCCCAAGCGGTCCAGGC
>JAAWGY010000266.1 GCA_022795575.1 Angelakisella sp.
AAACCTTGCAATACACCAAGTATTGCTGCGGTTTTTTGCCTTGCAGGGCGGGAAAATCCCTTGTCCTGCCTGCATCATCCGGTTATGAATACAGGTTCTCACTTCCATGGCCGCCAGCCGGTCCAGCAGACAGGCCGCCGCCTCTTGCAGCCGCTCCACCCCCGGCCGGTGGAAGGGGTCCGCCGGGATGATCTTGGTGTAGTAGTCGGACATTTCGCATTCTCCTTTCAGTCCCAATACCGGTCGGCGATGCGGCGCAGGGGGTCGTCCCTTTGCTCGCATTCCACCAGGTAATCCACAAAAAGGTCCTCGATCTCCGGGTCCCCCCGGATATCGGCAAGGATCCGGAAGGCCGCCTGCCGGAGGTTGGGCGGGGTGTCCCTTCCGGCAAAGGACAGCGCCAGGGCCTTGGCGTCGGCGCCGGGCTGGCGGCAGAAGTAGCGCAGCAGCACCGGGGGGATCACCGGGCCGTAGGGGTCCGGGAGGGCGCGGATCCCCTCCATTGTCAGTGTCTCCCGGCCGTAGAGGGCCAGGGCCCCGGCCTCCACCGTGTCGGGGGAGGGGGCGGTGGCCCTTTGGTAGGCCGGCTCCCACCGGCGGGTGAAAAGCTCCCCGGGGGTGGGCGGCGGAGCGGCGGGGGGAGCAGGCCAGCAGCGGCGCATCTTGGTTAAGGGGATGGCGACGCCCGGCACCGTCTCCCGCTCCTCGTCCGGCCAGACCACCTTCCAGTGGTCATCCCGTCCCATAAAACAGGCGGAGGAGAGGATGAGGCAGGGGACCGGCACCCCCTCCAGGGCGCAGGCGCAGGCCCGGTGGTGGCCGTCCAGCAGGATGGAGAGGTACTCGAAGGCGGCGTAGCAGAGGGCAGGGGGGAGGGGCGCGCCTGTCCGCAGCTGCCGCCGGTACTGCTCCACCCGGCCGGGGTGGTATTTGGCGGTGGACTGGGAGGGGTGGAGGAACCGGGGAAAGACGGGAAGGAGCGAGCAGGTCTCCGGGTCGTAGGTTTGGGCGGTGGCGGGGGAGGGGGTGAAGCCGTTGGGGATGTCCCAAAAGAAATGGCCGCTGCCGTCGGTGGGGAAGCAGTCCACCAGCGAAAGGATGTAGTACCCCGGGGCCAACAGCCCCGCCACCGGGGCCAGCCGCGCCAGCGCCTCCCGCAGCCCGGCAAAGGGGGCGGCGATGGCGTCCGCCGCTTCCCGCAGCGCCGGGCAGTCCTCCGGCAGGCCGTGCCCCGCCGCCAGCAGCGACTGGCAGGTGGGACAGCCGCTGGACTGGATCAGGGCCAGGGGTTGGCCGTGGAGGGTAAGGGTGAGGTAGCTGTCCAGCATGGGGTCGTCGCAGTCCGGGTCACGGGTCAGCTCCATTCTCAGGGCGCCGGTGCTGCCCGCCACCTCAAAGAAGAGGTGCTCCCCGGTAAAATAGGGCAGCCGGGTGGTGTGCTGGGCCAATACCGTGGTTTTGGGGGCTTTTCGCCAAAAGGACACAGCAATCCCTCCTTTTTGGTGGCGGCTTTGTGGGAACGCCGCCCTGCCGCGGGCCTTCCTCTTTGGGGAAGCCCGCTTTTTTGTTGTCTTGTGCATCCTGAAGGGAATCCTGCAAAATGCAGCTTTCCCCAGTCAAGTCCAGAAAAACCGCTTTCCTCAGTCAAGTTTCCGGGCCGGTAAAAGGGGGGCCGAGCCCCCTTTTTTTGTGGTGGTTTTGCCGGATAAAATCAGCTGTTCTGGTTGATGATGCCCTGGCGGTAGGCCCGCAGGAGGAGGAGCAGGTCGTCGATCTTGCGCTGGATCACCTTGCCCTCGTCGGTGTGGCAGATCTTGATCCGCTCCGGGTAGGTATCCACCGGCACCATGCTGGAGTGCATATCGCTGTTGTGGTTGATGATGGAATCGATGCCGGAAAAGGGGTGGTGCTCCGCAAGGAAGAGCTGGTGGGAGTTGGAAACCAGGGTATACCCGGCAATGCCTGTCACCGCCTGGTATGCCTTGGAGATGCCGCCGTCGATAATCAGCACCCGCCCGCCGGCCTTTACCGGGGATTCCCCCTTGCGGATCTTTACCGGCACGTGGCCGTTGATGATCCGGCCCAGCTCGCTTTGGATGCCGAACTCCGCCAGGATAGCCTCCGCCACCTTGGGGTCGTCGCTGAGCTGGTAATAGATGTCCTTGGTCTCGGTCCAGGTGTCCCGGTCCTCGATAAAGTACCGCTCAAAGGTGGTCATCTTGCTTTTGCCGTTAAGGGGAGACTTGGGGCCGCACCACAAAAACCACATAAAGTCCAGCCCACGCTGCTGCTCCTCGCTGCCCGCCCTGCTGTAGGCCCCCTGGCGGCAGAGCTTGTCGCTGTAGTCCATCAGCGCGCGGCCCTTGTACTCCCGGTCCCCCACCCTAAGGGCGGCAAAGCCTCCCTCCGGGGTCATGGGGACGCAGCCGTGGTAAAGGAGGTTGCCGTTGCAGACCTTGTACATCCCGCCGTGCTTAAAAAGGAAATTCATGTGGGCCTGGAGCTTTTCGCTGTGGAGGAAGGAGAGCTGGAGCCGTTCCATCAGCTCCTGCTCGGCATAGGTGAGAGAATAGGGGGTCTCCGGGGTAATGGTGGGGAAGTAGCAGTCCCGCATGGGGTACTCCTTCCCCTCCAGCTTCACCGTCCGGCGGCGGAAGTCGATTTTATCCAGAAGCAGGCGGTTTTCCATCTCGTACTCCGGGTGGGCCAGGATGGCCTGCCCCTCCAACTTTAGCTGAATAACGGTGATAGCCTTGTGGATTTTGGCGATCTGCAGGTCGTCATGGGTGTTGGGGACATACCCCTCCTGCTCGGTGTGCCGGGGGAGGAAGACGGTGCAGGGGTCGGTGCCGTACTGCTCCATGGCAAAGACGGCCAGGGGCCTGACGTTGATGCCATAGGATTCCTCCAGGGTATCCAGGTTGTCGTACCGCACGCAGTTGCGGATGACGTTGGCGATGCAGCAGAGCTGCCCGGCGGCGGCCCCCATCCAAAGGACGTCGTGGTTGCCCCACTGGATATCCACGTTGTGGTGGCGGCAGAGGTCGTCCAAAATCATCGCCGCCCCGGAGCCCCGGTCGAAAAGGTCCCCGATGATGTGCAGCTTATCGATAATCATCCGCTGCACCAGCCGGCAGAGGGCCACCACAAAGGCCTCCGCCCGGTCAATCTCGATGATGGTGTCGATGATCCGCTCAAAGTATTCCTGGCGGTTGGGGTTGTTTTCGTCGGTGTTGATCAACTCGTCGATGATGTACTGGAAGTCCGGGGGGAGGGCCTTACGGACCTTGGAGCGGGTGTATTTGGAGGTAGCCGCCCGGCAGACCGTCACCAGCTGGTAGAGGATCTTCCGGTACCACTCCGGCGTCACCTGGCGGGCCCGGCGCAGCTCGGCCAGCTTGCGCTCCGGGTAATAGATGAGGGTGGCCAGCAGGTTTTTTTCCTCCGCCGAAAGCTCCTCTCCAAAGCTCTCGTCGATTTTGCGGCGGATGGAGCCGGAGGCGTTGCGGAGGATGTGGGTAAAGCACTCGTATTCCCCGTGAACATCGCTGATGAAGTGCTCGGTGCCCTTGGGCAGGTTCAGGATGGCCCGAAGGTTGATGATCTCGGTGGAAGCGGCCTGGATGTTGGGATAGCTTTGGGCCAGCAGCGTCAGGTATTTGATCTGCTCCTCGGTCGGGGTCTGTGCAAGGTCCGTCATGGCGTTTACCTACCTCCTGTTGTTATTTATAGCAACCATCAAAATTGTCGACACCCATCTGGACGGCAGCTTTCCCAGCTGCCTTTGTCCCAAAAACTTGAAAGCCATCAAGGCTTCCTGCGT
>JAAWGY010000267.1 GCA_022795575.1 Angelakisella sp.
TGAAAGCCATCAAGGCTTCCTGCGTTTTTGGGGCTTCGGCAGCTGAAAAAGCTCCTCGCCCAGCTGTATGCCGCCAATTCTGATGATTGCTATAGGTGCAGGGTGATGCTGGTAAGGGTGTCGTCGATGACCTCCGCCATCTCCAGGTAGTCGTAGCCCTTGGTGGTGATGTCGCTGACCGGGTTGGCCGCCAGGGAGGTGTTGACATGGGCCTTTCCGTAATAGGTGGCGTACTCCTGTAGAATTTGGTTCAGCACCCTGCGGGGGTAGTCTTTGCCGTTTTTTACCCCGCAGTGGAAGGAGACCAGGTACCGGGTGGGGTTCAGCTCGTAATCCTCCTCCCCGTTGTCCAGCTTGGACTGCTGGATCATCAGGTCCTCCTCGGTGATGACCGGCTCCACATGGATCCCCCTGCGGAGCTCATCCATGGTGGCCTCGGTGTAGTCGATGTCCAGCGCCTTCATGGCCTGGGCCACAAGGTTGGTGGCGTAGATCTCGGTGGTATCGATGGGGGTGCCGTCCAGGGAACGGCCCTCGGCGGCCCGCTGCCCGGTGTACTCGATCACCGTAACGGCGGTATACTGCTGGATATACAGCTGGGCGATCAGGAAAAAGGCCACCCCCGCCAGGATAGAAAGGCCGGCGATCAGGCCGCGGTATTTTTTCAGGTAACGAAAGACATCCAGCTCCTTCATGGTGCCACCTCCTGACGCTTTTCTGTTTTACCCTCCCCTGCCTGGGGGAGAGGGCTCCGGCGCTCCCGCTGCAAAAGGAGGCTGCCGGCCAGGGCGGCGGTAAACAGCGCCGCCATCAAAAGGGATACCGCCCCTATCTTGCCCAGGGAGGGGGAGGGGTAGCAGACCTGGATGTACCCGTCCCGCTTTTCCCGGACATAGGCGCCGCACAGCTCCCGGCACTGGTCAGAGAGGACCAGCAGCTCGGTTTTCAGCTCCTCGATCCGCTGGTCCGCCTGGGACCGGGCGGTGGAAAAGGCCGGCGCGCTGCCGGTCTGCCGGGAGGCGTAGTCGTTGTGCTCCATCTCCTCCCCCAGCTGGGCGGCGGAGGCCAGGTGCTCCTTTGCCTCGGCGGCAAAATAATCCACACCCACCTTGGTCCGGGACATATAGAATTCCTTGTCGGTATCATAGGTGGGGATCAGCACAAAGCGGGTCATAAAGGCATTGTACATCTCGATGGCCTCAAGCCGCACGTCATAGGCGGCCATGTCCTTCTGCCGCTCGGTATCCAGCAGGCGGTTGGCGTACCGCATCCGGGACTGAAAGGTGTTTTGCTCCCGGGAAAGGCCGTTTTCCAGGGCGAAGGCCTTGTAGCGCTCCAGCTCGATTTGGATGAAGTTATCCACCTTCTCCCGGGGCAGGGGAGGCCGGGGGCCCACAATGGACATATCCCCCCAAAGGATGTTCAGCAGCTGGGGCAGCTCATCCAGCCCCATGGAACGGAGCAGCCTGCCAAAGCGAGTGACCCGGGGGTCGTTCCGGATCTTAAAGGCGGGGCCGGTCATCTCGTTATAGGGCAGCAGCTCCTCCAGCCGCTGCTCCGCGTCGGTGGACATGGTGCGGAATTTACAGAGGCGGAATTCCTTCCCCCACTGGCCGCAGCGGGTTTGGGTAAAAAGGGGACCTCCCTTTGGGTCGTCGATGACCACTGCCAGGGCGATGAGCAGCAGCACCGGCGAAAGCACCACCAATGCCAAAAGGGAGAGAACAACATCCTGGATCCGCTTTACCCCAAGGTAAAGCCTCCGGCGCCACGATGGCTCCGTCAGCTCCGGCAGAAGGAGCTCCTCTGTGCATTCCTCCGCCGGGGCAAAGTGGTCTGTTGCCTGCATTCCTGTCACCTCCGCTCCTTGAGGGCCTCAAAACAGCATACAAGGGGCGCCTGTAGCCACACAGGGCCCTTGCTAAACCGGCAGCTCCGTTGCTGTAGAGGCCTTGGTAAACTGTGCCACAAAGCTGTCGTGGAGCTGCTCCTCGGCCTCCCTTCTGGCCTTAACCGCGTCCTCAAAGCGGTGGTAGCCCCCCAGGTAGTACCGCTTGCCCTTAAAGCAGATGGTGGCCCGCCAAAGCTGCTTGCGGCTGAGCCAATCCACCCCGGGGACACCGCTGGTGTTGTTTTTCCGGACCGTCTTGGCCCGGAGCATCTCAACACAGGTGCCGTCCACATAGGTCAGCCCCGAAAGCCCGCTGCTGGCAGAGGCGGATTCCAGCCCCATACATCCGCAGCTGGAGGTATGCCCGCTGCGCAGGTGCCCGCTGGTAACTACCGTTTCCCGCCCGCAGTCGCACCGGCAGCGCCAGGCGGTGCGGCGTCCCACATGGGGGGCCGGCGCAATCACCGTCAGTCTTCCATACCGCTGTCCGGTCAGGTCCAGCTTTTGCCGCGAGTGTCCCATAGCCTCTCCCCCTGTTTATGGACAGAATCCGCATTCCGGGTAGCTGCGGAGGATGCCGGGCGCAGAGAGCCTGTAGGCTTCGGTTAATTTTTGGAAAAAAGAACACAAAAAAGCAGGGCCGCAATGGATAGCGATTTGCGGCCCTATCTGCTATGCACAAGCTTTGAACAAAAAGAGGGAATGGGGATTGAATCCGCCGGGGGATTGTGCTATAATTAGAACAAAATATGAGGACAGCTACCCGGAATGCGGATTCTGTCCATAAACAGGGGATAGCGCTATGTAATAAGCCCCAGCCGCTCTAACTGCCAGGCGTGCTCCACCCCGGTGGAGATCAGATAGATACGGGTGGTTTCGATGCTGGAATGTCCCAGCACGTCAGCCAGCTTTACCACATCCCGGCAGGCCCGGTAAAACGCTTGGGCAAAGAGATGTCGCAGGTTGTGGGGGAACACCTTGGACGCCGCCACCCCTGCCCTTTGGCACAGCGCTTTCATCTCGCCCCAGATCTGCCGCCGGCTCAGCCCCCTTCCGCTTCTGGTGAGGAACACCTCGCCGGAGGCGATCTTTCTTTTTCCGGCGTATTTCAGCAGCTTCCGCCGGAGCTTTTCCGGCAGCAGCACCGTCCGGATCTTTCCCTTTAGGGCGATCTCTGCCCGGCCTGCCCGGAGCGCCTCCACCGTGATGTACGGCACCTCGGATACCCGGATCCCCGTGGCGCAGATGGTTTCCATCAAAAGGGCCAGCCGTTCTCGCCCCAGGCCCCGGGCGGTTTCTACCAGGCGGCAGTACTCCTCCTTGCGCAGCTCCTTTTCGGTATGCCGGAAGATGCGGCGCTGGAGCCTCAGGTACTTTACCCGGCAGTCGCTCCAGCCCAGCAAGGAGAAGAGCTTGTGGAGGGCGGGCAGCTTGGCGTTTACCGCCACCGGCTGGCACCCGGTCCGGATCAGGTGCTCCTTCCAGCGGGAGGTTTGCTCCTTTGTCACCGCCCGGCCCTCCAGCCAGGCGGCAAAGCTGCCGGTGTCCCGCAAGTATTTTTCGATGGTGGCAGGCTCTCGCTCCTCCTCCTGTAGGTGCTGGCGGAAAAAGGCGAGCTGTGCGGCTGTGATCCTTTTGTACATAAATAATCCCTCCAAAGCCGGTAAAATAATGACACTATTTTACAGGTTTGGGGGGTGGTTGTAAATTGAACAGGTTTGTTGTGGGGGCAGGCCTTTAGCTTTGGTGGCCTTTCTTAGGCTTGTGCGTAACTGAAGAAGTATATTCCTTGACCGCCTGCCCGGCGGGGGGTCACTTTCTGGTTCCTTGAATTGTCAAGTCAAGTGCAACAAAAGGGAGAGATTATAGAAAACCTCAAAGGGAGTCTTAAAGCCTAAACATTTGCGAGGACGAAGATTGAGTTT
>JAAWGY010000268.1 GCA_022795575.1 Angelakisella sp.
CCTGCAAGGCAAAAAACCGCAGGAATACTTGCTGTATTGCAAGGTTTTTTAACGCCGCAGGGCGTGAAAAGACCTGCCAAGGCGGCGTGCTGGGAGATCCTGAATAGGCTCTAATGGCTGTTTACAGTACCAGCATCCTGCGCATCTCATCCACCGGCAGGCCGTAGCGCACCGATTCGATGATGTTGATGATGTTTTCCAGCTCGATGGACATTTGGGTCATATAGGCCCGCAGCACCACCGGGGGGCAGCTGGCGCCCCGCAGATCCCGTTTGCTGGCCTTGGCCCGGCGCCGCAGCATCGCCCGTTCGATAAAGTCCCCCTCCAGCTCGGCCCCCTCGTCCATCAGCCCCGCCTTGGCAAGGGCGGCGTGGACCTGCTGGAGATCTCCCGCGTCCACAATGGTGTCAAGCAGCTTCCCCGACCGGGTGGGGAAGGGCAGGAGGCTTTGGCGGATGTACTGGGGGTCGCTGTGAAAGAACCGCTTGAGACGATAGGCCTGGGTGAGGTTTTCCTCGTCGATGCGCTGGTAAAACCGCTCCTTCAGGTCGGCCCGGGCCTCCCCCTTCAGCTCCTTGTTGACGATGGACAGCTGGCAGTTGTAGTAGTAGGCGGAAAGGGCCCGCTCGCAGCCCATCAGGTCGATCTGGCCCGAGGGGTCCGGCGGGAACCGCCGCAGGATCTTGCCGTAGGGGCTGTCCCCCAAAAACGCCACCAGCTCCTGGTAGCTTTTTACCTGGACAAGGCCGGTAAGGTCGTAGCTGGTGTGCCCGGCCAGCCGCTGGTCGTAGTGGAAGTCGTACTGGCCGGCGGCCTGGCCCTGGCCCCTGCCGCTAAGGTACCGGAGCAGGGCGGTAAGCTGCTGGAGCTCGTCCCAGCGGTAGATGTAGTAGTACAGCTGCTGCTGGCCAAAGTCGTAGGCAATCAGCCGCTGGTACTGGACATACCGCAGGCTGCGCAGCATATTCTCCAGCTGGCCCCGGTGGATGGCGGCGGGGTCGATCTGGCCCAGCACCTCCCGGTAATGGGTGTTATCCCGGAGGTAGGCCGCGGCGTCCCCCACGGTGCGCTTTTTCATCAGCTCCTCGTAGTCCGCCTGTGTCACCCTGGCCCCGTACATGGCCCTTGCCTTGGTGGCGATGGCCTTATTGGAAAAAGATCTGAGCATTTAGGCCCTCCCTCCTTGCTGTAAATAAGGCATTGGGCAGATCCTGCTGCCGGTCACTTTTGGATGCACCGCTGGTAGATCTCCTCCTCCCACTGGGCATGGCGCTCCTGATAGGTCTTCTCCAGCCCCTCCATCAGGGCCTGGTACCGCTGGGAGATGCTGGCCAGCTCCGCCTGGGATGCCCGGCCCTCCTCCTCCCGGACAACACCGATGCGCTCCATGGCCTTTTGGGTGTACTCCTGCCGGAAGCGCTCCATATCCCGTTCGGTGTTGGCAAGGGTGTCGTCCAGCGTTTCCTGGGCCTCCTCCACCATGGCGCAGGCCTTGCGGTCCAGCTCCACCAGGCGGGTGAGGATGCTGTCGTCACTGCCGCTCATTTCGCGTTCCCTCCATTCTATGGACGGGGGACCGGTCCCGGCGTTTCCCGCCCCTTTCGCCGGTAAAAACGCTCAAAACCAATCCTCCGCCAGTATAAGGTTATCATACACCGATATCAACCTTTTTGCAAGAAAAGGTTGGCCAAAAAACACCCCTCTTTTTCTGCAAAAGCCGCCATTATCACCAAATCCACCCCTTCCGCCCCTCCCCGCGCCGGGGGGCAAAGTGCCCGGCGGCCTGAGTTTTGCAGCATTGGCGCGAAAAATCCTGCAAATCATCCTGGGGGCCAAAAAATTTTTTGCGGAAAAACAGCAAAATAAAGTGTACAACACCCCGCTTTTGTGATACAATAGGTGCGTTGATCCCGCCGGGCAGACCGCCCAAAATGACGGAACGGCGTGTTCTGTCCGTCATTCGCGGGCCTTCCCCCGCCTTGGGGAAGGAACTTATTTTCTTGGGGGATGAAGTCAGGATGAAGCTGAACCTGTTTGACAGCCATGTGCACACCGCCCACTCCTTCGACGCCCGGGACGGCATCGGGGAGATCTGCGCCCACGCCCTGGACCACGGGGTGATGGGGGTGGCCATCACCGACCACTACGACTGCGATATGGTGGAAAAATGCCACTGCCAGGAGATCCAAAAGACCTTCCGGGAGCTCCCCGCCTGCCAGGAGGCGTACAAAAACCGCCTGCGCATCACCAAGGGCATCGAGCTGGGCCAGGGCCAGGCCGCCCCCGACGTGGCGGAGGCAATCCTCCGGGAGGGCGGCTTTGACGTCGTCCTGGGCTCAATCCACAGCGCCGGCCCCTGCCTGGACATCTCGGAGGTGGACTTTAACGACCCGGCGGTGCGGGTATCGGACATTTTGGGGTACTACTTCCAGGCGGTCTACGACATGGCGGTGTGGGGGAATTTTGACGTTATGGCCCACCTGGGCTACCCGGAGCGGTACATCTGGGGCAAATACCGCATCCCCGTTAACTTTACCCCCTTTGAGGAGCTGATCCAGGAGACGCTGCGCCGGTTGGTGGATACCGGCAAGGGGCTGGAGGTGAACACCTCCGGCTACCGCCAGGGGCTGGGCAAGACCATCCCGGTGACACGGATCCTCCAGCGGTACTACCAGCTGGGGGGACGGATCGTCACCCTGGGCAGCGACGCCCACCGCAAGGAGGACGTGGCCTCCGACTTTGGGGTGGCCATGGACCTGCTCACCGGCATCGGCTTTGAGTACTTCGCCTTCTACCGCCAGCGCCAGCCGGTGATGCTGAAGCTGATTTGAGGCAAGCCCCGGGGTTTCCGGGACAGGGCAAAAGCGCCGGTCCTTTTTTGGACCGGCGCTTTTTGGCTGACCGGGGGGCAGGCCCTCCGGCCTTTCCACAGCGGCTATCCGGGTTTCGTGCAATCAGTTGTTGGCCCGGGTGCGGATCTCCTCCCGGGCGGCGGCGATGAAGTCCTTCAGGGACATGGCCCCCTTGTCCCCCTGGCTCCAGGAGCGGACCGAAACGGTGCCGTCGGCCTCCTCCTTTTCCCCCACCACCAGCATATAGGGCACCTTTTGGAGCTGGGCCTGGCGGATCTTGTACCCCACCTTTTCGGGGCGCAGGTCGGTCTCGCACCGCAGGCCGGCGGCGGTAAGCTCCGCCTCCACCTGCTTGGCGTAACCGGCGAACCTTTCGGAGATGGGCAGCACCACCGCCTGCACCGGGGAGAGCCACAGGGGGAAGGCCCCGGCGAAGTGCTCGGTAATCACCCCGATGAACCGCTCGATGGAGCCCAGCACCACCCGGTGGATCATCACGGGGCGGTGCTTTTCGCCGTCGGCCCCGGTGTACTCCAGCTGGAACCGCTCCGGCAGCTGGCTGTCCAGCTGGATGGTGCCGCACTGCCAGGTCCGGCCCAGGGAATCGGCCAGGTGGAAGTCCAGCTTGGGCCCGTAGAAGGCCCCGTCCCCCTCGTTGACCACAAAGCTCTTGCCCATATCGGTGATGGCGGCCTTGAGGATATCCTGGTTCTGCTCCCACTCCTCGGGGGTGCCGATGTGGTCCTCCGGCATGGTGGAAAGCTCGATTTCGTACTGCAGCCCAAAGACCGAGTACACCTCGTCAAAGAGCCGCACCGTCTCCTGGATGACCTCCTTCATCTGCTCCCGGGTCATAAAGACGTGGGCGTCGTCCTGGGTAAAGCACCGCACCCGGAAGAGGCCGTGGAGGGCGCCGGAAAGCTCGTGGCG
>JAAWGY010000269.1 GCA_022795575.1 Angelakisella sp.
CGCAGCAATACTTGGTGTATTGCAAGGTTTTTTAACGCGGCAGGGCGGGAAAAGACCTGGCCTGACGGCGTCAGACGGTTGTGAATACAGGTTCTCAGATTGCCCCGTCCTTCATCAGCTTGTACTCCATGGAATCCCGCAGGGCCTGCCAGCTGGCGTCGATGATATCCGCCGAGCAGCCCACGGTGGTCCAGGTGTTGACGCCGTCGCTGGACTCGATGATCACCCGCACGGTGGCGGCGGTGGCCATGTGGCTCTCCATCACCCGCACCTTGTAGTCGATCAGCCTTACCTCCGAAAGGCTGGGGTAGAACACCTCCAGCGCCTTGCGCAGGGCGATATCCAGGGCGTGGACCGGGCCGTCCCCTTCGGCGGAGGTCATCTCGATGCTCTCCCCCACCTTCACCTTGACGATGGCGGAGCAGCAGCGGTCCAGGTTGACGGCGGGCTGCTCCCCCAGAGTCTTGAAGTACTCCAGGTCGAAGGCCGGACGGTACCGCCCCAGCTCCTTGAGGGCGAAGAGCTCAAAGCTGGCGGCGGCGGACTCGAAGGCGTAGCCCCGGTACTCCAGCCCCTTCAGCTTCTCGATGAGCTCCGCCGTCACCTCGCTGTCCCGGGTGATGGAGCTGTCCAGCTGGGCGATTTTGTTGGCGATGGCGGTGCGCCCGGCAAACTCGGAGAGGAGCAGGTGCCGGCGGTTGCCCACCGCCTCGGGGCTCAGGTGCTCAAAGGAGGCGGTGTTTTTGCTCACCCCGTCCACGTGCATCCCGCCCTTGTGGGCAAAGGCGCTGCGGCCCACATAGGGCATATTGGCCGGGAGGGCAAGGTTGGCCACCTGGGCGATGTAGCGGGCGGTCTTGCCGATGCGGACCATCCGGTCCTTTGGGATGCAGCGGTACCCTCTCTTGAGCTGTAGGTTGGGGATGACGGTGGAAAGGTTGGTGTTGCCGCACCGCTCCCCAAAGCCGATGTAGGTCCCCTGGACCTGGGCCGCCCCCGCCTCCACCGCGGCCATGGCGGCGGCCACGGCGCAGCCGGTGTCGTTGTGGGCGTGGATGCCCACCGGAACCCCAAGCAGCGCCACCATCTCCCCTGTCACCCGGCCGATCTCCTCCGGAAAGGTGCCGCCGTTGGTGTCGCAGAGGACGATGCGGTCCGCCCCGGCGTCCCGGGCGGCCAGCACCGTTTGGCGGGCGTAGTCCGGGTTGCCCCTGTAGCCGTCAAAGAAGTGCTCGGCGTCAAAGGCCACCATCCGCCCCCGGGCCTTAAAGAAGGCGATGGTGTCCCGGATCATGGCCAGGTTTTCCCCGGGGGTGGTGCGCAGGACGTCCCGGACATGGAGGTCCCAGCTTTTGCCAAACACCGCCACCCACCGGGTGCCGGCGGAAAGGAGGGCGGCGCAGTTTTCGTCCTCCTCCACCGGGGTATCCTTTTTGCGGGTGGCGCCAAAGGCCACCAGCTGGGTCTCCCCCAGCGCCAGCTCCCCTGCCCGGCAAAAGAAGGCCATATCCTTGGGGTTGGAGCCGGGATTGCCCGCCTCGATAAAGGCGATGCCCAGCTTGCAGAGCTTTTGGGCGATGTTCAGCTTGTCCTCCAGGGAAAAGCTGATCCCCTCCCCCTGGGCCCCGTCCCGGAGGGTGGTATCAAAGATTTCGATGGTCCTGGGCTTCATGGAAAACAACCCTCCTTCTTCACCTTCACCGCTTATAATCCCCTTCCAGGGGCGGCAAAGGGTTTGGGTTCTGCCGCACCCAGGCCACCGCGCAGTCGCACAGGGCCCCGCAGAGGAAGTCGTCAATTCGTCCCTCATCCCCTGCGGCGGTAAGAAGGCCGGTGAGGACCTCCGCCGCTTGAATGTCATCCTGGGAAAAGGCGTTGCCCAGGCGGACATACTGGGGAAACGCCCGGAGCATTTTCCGGTAATCCTCGTCCCAGTTGATGCCGCCGTTGCCCATCAGCTCGTTTTCAACGCGGCCCGCGATGCGGATGATCTCCCCCTGGGCGGTCTGAGCCCTTCCGCTGGGCGGGACGAGGAAATCCCAAAGCTGCTGGAACTGGGCGTCCTCCCCGGCTTCCGGCACCAGGATGGGGGAAACGCCGTCGTGGAAGGGCACCTCCGGGGGCGGCTGGATGTCAAACAGCTTGTACAGCTTTTCCAGGCCCTCGGTCTGGCTGCGGAGGTATTCCAGATCCTTCATCACCCGCTTGTTCCGCTGGAACTGCTCTGCCGACTTCCTCATATACTCCCGGCAGCGGCCGGTAATCTCGGCCCCGTGGTCCAAAAGGATGGTGCAGATTTCCAGCAGCCTTTCGTAGGGCAGGCGGTTTTGGAGAAGCGTTTTCTCCAGGGGTGTCATGTACCCAAAGGAATCCAGCCTCCCCGATGGGATGTTCGCGTCCATCCCCGCCTCCAACAGCGCCCGCACCGCGTCCGGCCGCCCGTATAACGAGGCAAGGTGCAGCGGCGTTACGCCGAAGTGGTCGGCGACGTTGGGCCTGGCCCCCAGCTCCAGCAAAAGCCTTACGTCGCCGTTCCAGGCGGAGGCATGGTCAAAGATAGGCGTTCTTTCATAGTAGTCGAGAAAGTCCACATCCGCCCCCTGCTCCTTTGCCCAAAGGGCAAGCTCCTGGGGCAGCGGGGTCAGGGAGAAGATGTTGGAGCCGTATTTGCCGGTGACGGCGTTGGGTTCGCACCGCAAAAGCAGCTCCTTCACCCCCTGGATGTCGCCGCCTTCCAGCAGCGCCTTTATCTCCTTGGGCAGCGTCTTCCGCTTTTTTGCCATAATATCCCCCGTTTCTGTTCGTTTGGAGGCTTCTCCAGATTGTCCACGGCTACATGGGCTTCAGGTTTTTATCCAGCCGGTCCACCAGCCATGCAAGCCGCTTCTGCCGCCCGGCGTCGGTTTTGGCGTCAAAGTAGGCCCGGGCGTAGGTCTTGCGCACCGAGGGGGTCATGGCTTGGTAGTTGGTGCAGGCGGGCTCATGGCCCTTTAGCAGGGCGGCAAGCTGGTCCACCTGCTCCTCTCCCACCGTCACCATCAGGTCCGGGGCGTCCCACTGGCCGTTGGCCTTTGCCCGGGCCACCTGCTCCCGGCCCAGGTCGGTCATCCGTCCCTGCTCCTCCAACCGCCGGACCAGGGCCTTGTTCTTCTCCGACCATCTGCTCTTTTCCCTGCGGGGGGAGAAGTATTTCCGGTAGCTCTTTTCGTCAATGCTCTGCATCTGCCCGTCGATCCACCCAAAGCAGAGGGCCTCCTCCAGCGCCTCCCCCGCCTTAATGGTCCTGGGGCCGCCGGTCTTGCCAAACAGCAGCCAGACGCCGGCGTCGGACCGGCAGTTTTCAGTAAGCCAGCTCCGGAAATCCTCCCGGCTGGCAAACTGCAAAAGGTCATCCATCGCTTTCCCCTCCTTACTCCACGCGCCGCCCCTGGGGCGCTCTATCGCTTGCCGGGCCGCAGCGGCTGTGCCTCCGGGTGCTCCTCCATACACATAAGGTACAGCAGCTCCAGGTCGTCGCCGTGGTCCTCGTCCCGCTCTTTGTAGTCCAGCTTTTTCAGCAGCGACCACCGGAAGGAATCGGGGTCGGCGGTAAAGGCCGCTTGCAGCTCCCGATTGGGCCAGGAGCCCAGCTTTAGCTGGAAAATGGTCCCGTTGTAATCGGCCTTGGCGTCGGTAGACTTGGAACCTGTATTCACAACCGTCTGACGCCGTCAGGCCAGGTCTTTTCCCACCCTGCCGCGTTACTGCGCCCGCAGGCGCGTCCAGGCGCAACCGCCGCAG